>JAEZBT010000193.1 GCA_023426865.1 Actinomycetes bacterium | reverse complement strand
CCTCTCCGGCGAGCGGCTCGCCGTCCCAGTGGAACGTCGACCCCTTCCGGTCGATCGACCGCATCGCCTTGCCGAGCGCCTCGGTGAAGTTGCGGCCGAGCGCCATGGCCTCGCCGACGGACTTCATCGTGGTGGTGAGCGTCGGGTCGGCCGCCGGGAACTTCTCGAACGCGAACCGCGGCACCTTGACCACGACGTAGTCGAGCGTCGGCTCGAAGGACGCCGGGGTGGAGCCGGTGATGTCGTTCGGGATCTCGTCCAGGGTGTAGCCGACGGCCAGGCGGGCGGCGATCTTCGCGATCGGGAAGCCCGTGGCCTTCGAGGCCAGGGCCGAGGACCGGGACACGCGCGGGTTCATCTCGATCACGATGATCCGGCCCGTGTCCGGGTTCACCGCGAACTGGATGTTGCAGCCGCCGGTGTCGACGCCGACCTCGCGGATGACCGCGATGCCGATGTCCCGCAGCCGCTGGTACTCGCGGTCGGTCAGCGTGAGCGCCGGCGCCACCGTCACCGAGTCACCGGTGTGCACGCCCACCGGGTCCACGTTCTCGATCGAGCAGACGACCACGACGTTGTCGTGCTTGTCGCGCATGAGCTCGAGCTCGTACTCCTTCCAGCCGAGGATCGACTCCTCCAGGAGCACCTCGGTGGTCGGCGAGTAGTGCAGGCCAGCCCCGGCGATCCGGCGCAGCTCGGCCTCGTCGTGCGCGATGCCGGATCCCAGGCCGCCCATCGTGAACGAGGGCCGGACGACGACCGGGTACCCGAGCTCGTCGGCCCCCGCGAGGACCTCCTCCATCGTGTGCGCGATGACGCTGCGCGCGACCTCCGCGCCGCACCGCTCGACGACGCCCTTGAACGCCTGGCGGTCCTCGGCGAGGTGGATGGAGGCGGTGTTCACGCCGATCATCTCGACGCCGTACCGCTCGAGCACGCCGCGCTCGTCGAGCGCGATGGCGGTGTTCAGCGCCGTCTGGCCGCCGAGCGTCGGCAGGATGGCGTCAGGGCGCTCCTTGGCGATGATCGACTCGACGACCTCGGGCGTGATCGGCTCGATGTACGTCGCGTCGGCGAACTCCGGGTCCGTCATGATCGTCGCCGGGTTCGAGTTCACGAGGATCACCCGCAGGCCCTCGGCGCGCAGCACGCGGCACGCCTGCGTCCCGGAGTAGTCGAACTCCGCGGCCTGCCCGATGACGATCGGCCCGGAGCCGATCACGAGCACGCTGGACAGGTCAGTGCGACGAGGCATCGGACTCCTTGTGGGAACTGCGGGACGTCATGAGGTCGACGAACCTGTCGAACAGGTACCCGGCGTCGTGCGGGCCTGCGGCCGCTTCCGGGTGGTACTGGACCGAGAAGGCGGGCACGTCGAGGCACTCGAGGCCCTCGACCACGCCGTCGTTGAGGGCGACGTGCGAGACGGCGACCCGCCCGTAGCGGCCGTCCTCGAACGGAGCCACCGACTCGCCCTCGGTCGGGGCGTCCACGGCGAACCCGTGGTTGTGCGCGGTGATCTGCACCCGTCGGGTGCGTCGGTCCATCACCGGCTGGTTCACGCCCCGGTGCCCGTACGCGAGCTTGTACGTGCCGAAGCCGAGCGCGCGACCGAGGAGCTGGTTGCCGTAGCAGATCCCGAAGAAGGGGATCCGCCGGTCGAGGACCTCGCGCAGGAGCTCGACCTCGTGCACGGCGGCCGACGGGTCGCCGGGCCCGTTGGAGAAGAAGACGCCGTCGGGCTCCAGCGCCAGGACCTCGTCGAGCGTGACCGTCGCGGGCACGACGTGCGTGCGCACCCCGCGCTCGGCGAGGCGCTGCGGCGTCATCGACTTGATGCCCAGGTCCACGGCCACGACGGTCGCGACCGCCTCCGTACCGCTGGCCGGGCCCCGCAGGGGCTCGACGGTGTAGCGCTCGGTGGCCGAGACCTCCCGGGCCAGGTCCGCCCCGGCCATGGCGGGAGCGGCGGCGACGACGTCGAGCAGGTCCTGGTCGGTGAGGCGGCGTCCGGCATCGTCCACGAGCCCCTGGCCCGAGAAGATGCCTGCGCGCATCACGCCCCGCTCGCGCAGGTGCCGGGTCAGCGCCCGCGTGTCGATCTCGGCGATGCCCACCACGCCCTGCGCGACGAGCTCGTCCGTCAGCGACCGCCGGGACCGCCAGCTCGACGGCCGCAGCGCAGGATCCCGCACCACGTAGCCGGCGACCCAGATCCGGCTCGACTCGAGGTCCTCGTCGTTGATGCCGGTGTTGCCGATGTGCGGCGCCGTCATCACCACGATCTGGCGGTGGTAGGACGGGTCGGTGAGCGTCTCCTGGTAGCCGGTCATGCCGGTGTTGAAGACGATCTCCCCGACGGTCGTCCCGGTGGCACCGAAGGCACGACCGGTGAACACCCGGCCGTCCTCCAGGACCAGGACTGCCTCGGGCGCGCTCATGCGGGACTCCCCTCGGTGGCTTCATCAGTGTGTCCTGCGGGTGCCCCACCGGGCGTGCCGGCGGGGAGGAGCCGGGCGCCGACCTCCGCGACGAGGCGTGCGGCGTCGTCGGGGTGTCGCGGCAGCAGGCCCGTGTCGACGGTCACGCCGCCGAGCTGCCAGCGCAGCACGACGACGCGGTCGGCGCCCAGCGCCGTGCCCGCCATCCCCGAGGCTCGGGTGACGGC
>JAEZBT010000068.1 GCA_023426865.1 Actinomycetes bacterium | reverse complement strand
TTGCATCACAGTGTGATGCAAACCCTCCGACGCTTCGTGGCCGTGGACGTGCCTGCGGCCTCAGCCGAGGGCGAAGAGCAGGCCGGCGATGGCGAAGCCCATCAGGCCGATGAGCGTCTCCATGACGGTCCAGGTCTTGAACGTCGTCCGGACGTCCATGTCGAAGAACCGGCCGACCAGCCAGAACCCGGAGTCGTTCACGTGCGACGTCATGACCGAGCCGGCCGCGACCGCGAGCACCACAGCGGCCGCGCCCACGGCGCTGAGGTCGGCAGCGGCGACCGCCGGCTCGATCAGCCCCGCCGTCGTGATGAGAGCCACCGTCGCCGAGCCCTGCGCGATCCGCAGCAGCGTCGAGATGACGAACCCGGCGACGATCACGGGCAGGCCGACGTCCTCGAGCACCTCCGCGAGCGCGTCGCCGATGCCCGACGCGCGGAGCACCGCCCCGAACATCCCGCCCGCGCCCGTGATGAGGATGACGGAGGCCACCGGCCCGAGCGCCGAGTCGAGCAGCCGCTCGATGACCGTGCCCTCGCGACCCCGGCGCCGGCCCAGCACCCACGCCGCCACGAGCACCGCCACCAGAAGCGCGACCGGCGTGGACCCGAGCGCCCGGCCCACGGCGTACAGCGTCGACTCCTCGTCCACGACGCCCTGCGCGCGCAGCAGGTCCAGCCCGGTGTTCACGAAGATGAGCGCGAGCGGCAGCAGGAGGATCGCGATCACCGTGCCGAGCGACGGTCGGTTCTCCGGGTACTCCGCCTCCGGGTCGCCGAGGATCGGCGGCACGGGCAGGTCCCACCGCCGCCCGGCCCACGTGCCGAACAGGTAGCCGCACACGTACCAGGTGGGTAGCGCGACGACGAGGCCCAGCAGGATCACCATGCCGGTGTCCGCGCCCAGCAGCTCCGACGCCGCGACCGGCCCGGGGTGCGGGGGCACGAAGACGTGCATTACCGAGAACGCGCCCGCCACCGGCAGCCCGTACGTGAGCACGGACCCGCCGAGGCGCGCGGCCACCGCGAAGACGATCGGCAGCATGACCACGAGGCCCGCGTCGAAGAAGATCGGGAAGCCGAACATCAGCGATGCCACCCCGAGCGCGAACGGCGCCCGTCGCTCGCCGAACCGACCCACGAGCGAGTCCGCCATCACCCGCGCCCCGCCGGAGCTCTCGACCATCCGGCCGAGCATCGCGCCCAGCCCGACGAGGAGCGCCACCGACCCGAGCGTCGTGCCGAACCCCGTCTGCAGGACGTTCACCACCGCCTCCGGCGGCACCCCCGCGGCGAACGCCGTCAGGAGGCTGACCAGGATCAGCGCGAGGAACGCGTGCAGCCGGAGCTTGATGATGAGCAGCAGGAGCAGCGCGATCGCGCCTGCGGCGATCGCCAGGAGCGGCCCTGCGTCGAGCGTCTGCGTCCAGTCCTCGGGTGGCATCGCCGCCCCCCTCCCCTTCGAGACCTCAGCGGGCGCCCGACGACGCCGGGCGCCGTCCCCGCTACCCGCCGTCCGCCATCCCGAGCGCGGCGAGCGCCCGGTCGACGACCTCCTCGGGCGCCACGTCCACCAGGACGACGACGCCGTCCTCGGCCTGCGTGAGCGGCTCGAGCGTCGCGAACTGCGAGGGCAGGAGCGACGGCGGCATGAAGTGGCCCGAGCGGGTCCCCAGGCGCGGCGAGATCAGGTCGGGGTCGGCCGTGAGGTGCACGAACCGCACCCGGCCGCCGGCCTCCCGCAGCACGTCCCGGTAGGCGACCCGCAGGGCCGAGCACGTGACGACGGTGCTGCGACCGGCGGCGGCTTGCTCCGTCAGCCAGTCGCGCATGGTGGCGAGCCAGGGCCAGCGGTCCTCGTCGGTGAGCGGCGTGCCGGCGGTCATCTTGTCGATGTTGGCCTGGGGGTGGAACTCGTCTGCCTCGGCGTAGGGCCAGCCGAGTCGCTCGGCGAGGATCTGCGCGACGGTCGTCTTGCCCGAGCCCGAGACCCCCATGACCACCAGGTGGACGGGCTCGGGAGCACCCGCGACCGGCTCGTTCATGACGCCATCCTCCTCCGCGACCGCCCGCGACACCACCCGGCGCCCGGGGATCGACATCGGGCCCGGCGGAGGTCAGACCACGGTTGGACGGGGGTCCCGCCCCGGGGCCAGTAGACTCCACGCGTGATCTTCAAGGGGGTCGGTGAGGGTCGTCCCTATCCCGACCACGGGCTGACGACCGCCAAGCAGTGGGCGGAGGTCCCGCCACGCCAGGTGCGGCTGGACGAACTCGTCACCACCAAGCGCACCTTGAGCCTCGACGCGCTGCTCGCCGACGACTCCACGTTCTACGGCGACCTCTTCGCGCACGTCGTGCAGTACAAGGGCGTCATGTACCTCGAGGACGGCCTCCACCGCGCCGTCCGCGCCGCGCTCCAGCAGCGGCCGATCCTGCACGCGCGCGTCCTGGTGCTGGACTCATGAGCCAGACCCGGCCCGACCCGGCCCGCGCCCTGCGCCGCCGCCGCAAGCACGAGCGGCAGGCCGTCGTCTTCGGGTCGCTCATCGCCGCGCTGGCCATCGCGGGCCTCGGCGCCACCGCGGTCTACACCGGCGCGATGGAGATGTCGTTCCTCGACCGCGAGTTCACGACACCGCCGCCCGACCCGGAGGCCGTCGTCGCCGCGCCGCCCTGCCTGCCCCCGGACACGCTGCCCGTCGACCCCGCCACCACCCAGATCCGGGTGCAGAACGGCACGACGCGCGCCGGGCTCGCCGGCCAGACGCAGATCGAGCTCCAGGCGCGGACGTTCGTCGTCATCGAGACCGGGAACTACCGGCCCGTGGGCGTGACCGGGACAGCCCGGATCCGCTTCGGCGAGGCCGGGATCGCCACGGCGTACACGCTCGCGGCGCACGTCCCCGATGCGCTCCTCGTGCTCGACCTGCGCACCGACGCCACCGTCGACCTCATCCTGGGCGAGGACTTCGAGATGCTCGTCCCCGCCGAGGAGGTCGCGGCGACGCTCATCGCGACCGAGCCCATGGTGAGCCCGGTCGGCTGCGTGCCCCTCGAGGAGGCCCTGACCACCGCCGGCCCGGCGCCCACGCCGAGCGCCACCCCGACGGAGGACCCGGCCGCACCCGAGGGTGAGGCACCGCCGGAGGGCGAGGTCCCCGCCGAGGGCGACATGCCCGCCGAGGGCGACATCCCGCCCGAGGGCTGAGCCCAGGGCCCGACCGGGCCAGGCATGGTGGCCGTCCGACGCCCGGGGCACCCGTTCCGAGTGGAACGAAACCGACGCGATCCGGGTCCGAGTGGAACGTCGTGCTCCAGTTCCGTTCCACTCGAGGTTTCCCCGCGCGCGACCCCGGACGCACCCGTGCCCCCGCGGTGCGTCGGCGGGCGCTCTCGCCGTCGCACCACGGG
>JAEZBT010000020.1 GCA_023426865.1 Actinomycetes bacterium | reverse complement strand
GCTCTCGCACGTGGTCAGCCGGCTGGAGGCGCGCGGGCTGGTCGAGCGCGTGCCGTGCCCGCAGGATCGTCGGGCGACCAACGCGCACCTGACCGACGCCGGGTGGGACGCCGTCGTCGGCGCGGCGCCCGGGCACGTGGAGACCGTCCGCGCGACGGTGCTGGACGGCCTGACCCGCCGCCAGGTCCGTCAGCTCGGCGAGATCGCCGGCGCGATCCTCACCCGCCTGGACCCGGACGGCCGGATGGCGGTGCCGCACCGCGCCCCGAGGGCCTGACGGACCGCGCCCGCGACTCACACCCGTTCGACGCGGTCGGCCTGCGGCCCTCGATCGCTCTGGCGCACCTGGAACCGGACCCGATCCCCCTCGTGCAGCGCCTCGGCTCCTCGGACGACCGACACGTGCACGAACAGGTCCGGGCCTCCCGCGTCCGGTGCGATGAAGCCGAAGCCCCGGTCCGCGTCGTAGCGCGCGACCACGCCCTCGCCACCGCGCGCCGGGACGCCGGATGCCTCCCGGTGACCCGACCGCCCGCGGGGCGCCGACACCGCGCGCCGCGGCGTCGAGCCGCGCGCGAGGCGGACGTCGCGAGCCTGCGGGCCCTTCTCGCCCGGGGCGACGTCGTAGGTGACCCGGTCCCCCTCGTGCAGCTCGGTGAGCCCGCCGGCCAGCTCGCGGGCGTGGACGAAGACGTCGGGGCCGCCCGACTCGGGGGTGACGAACCCGAAGCCCTTGCCGCCGTCGTACCAGGACACGGTGCCGTCCGCACCATCGGCGCTGCCGGACGCCGCCGCCGGCTGGGCCTGGGGCCCCAGGGGTAGCAGGTGGTCCGCCTGGGGGCCCTTCTCGCCGGCGACGACGAGGAACGCCACCCGCTGCCCCTCCGACACCACGCCGCCGCCCACGATGGCGGAGCTGTGCACGAAGATCTCGGCACCGCCGCCGTCGGGCGTGACGAAGCCGTACCCCTTGGCGGGCTCGTACCAGGCGACGGTGCCGAGCACGCCCATCGGTGCGCCAGCGGCCTGGTCGCCCGTGACCCGGACCCGACGGGCCTGCGGGCCGCGGTCCCCCTCGCCGATCTCGAACTCGACCACCTGCCCCTCCCGGAGCAGCGTCGACCCGTCGGCGCCCACGACCTCGGACGCATGCACGAACAGGTCCTCCGCGTCCGGCCCGAGGGCGATGAAGCCGAACCCCCGGTCGGCGTCGAACCAGCGGACGGTTCCCTCGGGCACGGCGGACTCCTGTCACATGACGATCGGTGAGCTCCCAGTGTCCCCGACGCGGCGGCGGCGAGCGGCCGGCGCCCAGCGGCTCAGGATCCGGACAGCCGGTCCAGGGCCAGGGCCGCCAGGAGCGCCGCGCCCTGGGGGAGGGCCTCGTCGGCGAAGCGCGCCTGGGCCGAGTGGTTGTACGGCGCGCCCGCGGGCTCCACGCCGACGGGCGTCGCGCCGAGCGTGACGTACGCGCCCGGCACCTGCTCCAGCACGTAGGAGAAGTCCTCGGCGCCGGTCACCGGCACGGCCGCCGGCACGTACGTCAGGCCCAGCTCGCCCGTGACGCGCTCCGCGCGGGCGACCTCGTCGGCGTCGTTCACCAGCGTCGGGTAGCCGCGCACGTAGTCGATCTGCGCCGTCATGCCGTGCGCCGCGGCGATGTGCTCCGCCGCCCGGACGAGCAGGTCCGGGACGGCCGCGTGCGCCTCGCGCGAGAACGTCCGCACGGTCGCGGCGAGCTCCGCCGTCGCCGGGATGACGTTGTCGATCGTTCCCGCGCTGATCCGCCCGACCGTCACGACCACCGGGTCCATCGCGTCCCACTGGCGCGTGACGACCGTCTGCAGCGCGAGCGTGATCTCCGCGGCGACCGGCACCGGGTCCGCGGCGAGGTGCGGCATCGAGCCGTGCCCGCCGCGCCCCCGCACGGTGACGAAGAGCTGGTCGGCGGCCGCGTAGTACGTCCCCGGGCGCGCGGTCACCACGCCCACCGGGATCTCCGCGGACACCACGTGCAGCCCGTACGCGCCCACGACCCGCTCGCCTGCGGCGTCGAGCACGCCCTCGGAGATCATGAACCGCGCGCCGTGGTCGCCCTCCTCGCCCGGCTGGAACATCAGCACGACCGACCCCGCCCACTCCGCGCGCCGTTCCACGAGCAGCCGCGCGGCGCCGAGCAGCCCGGCCACGTGCAGGTCGTGCCCGCAGGCGTGCATGACGCCGTCGCGCTCGCTCGTGAACGGCTCGCCCGTGTCCTCGGTCACCGGCAGCGCGTCCATGTCCCCGCGGAGCAGCACCGCCGGCCCGGGCCGGGCCCCGCGCACGACGGCGGTCACCGAGTCGAGCCCGCGCCCGGGCGTCGCCTCGAGGCCGAGGGCGGCGAGCTCGCGCACGACGATCGCCTGCGTCGCGGGCAGGTCGAGGCCGAGCTCCGGCGTGCGGTGCAGCTCGTGGCGCAGCGCGGTCAGATCGGGGGCGATGGCCTGCGCGGCGGCGAGCAGGTCGGCGGGGGTCGAGGTCATCCACCCATTGTCCCGCGCCTCGCCCCGGGCCCGTCCTGCCGTTGCCGGTCGGCCGACGCCGGAGCACGCTGGAGAGATGGTCGCGTCCGCGATCGGCCCAGCGGCGGATGACGAGCGGTGGCTCCTCCGCGCGGTGGCGCTCGCCTCGGCGAACGTGGCCGACGGCGGCGGGCCGTTCGGCGCGGTCGTCGTGCGGGACGGCGTCGAGGTCGCCGTCGGGCAGAACCGCGTGACCCGCGACGCGGACCCCACCGCGCACGCCGAGGTCGTCGCGATCCGGGCGGCCTGCCGGGCGCTCGGCACGTTCTCGCTGGTCGGCTGCACGGTCTACAGCTCGTGCGAGCCGTGCCCGCTGTGCCTGGCCGCCGCGCTGTGGTCACGCGCGGACCGGCTCGTCTACGCGGCCGACCGGTTGGATGCCGAGCGCGCCGGCTTCGACGACCGCCGCTTCCACGCGCTGCTGGGCACCGACCCGGCCACGTGGCCGACACCCGTGTACCGCCACCCGGTCCCCGGCGCCGCCGCGCCGATGGACGCGTGGCTGGCCCGCGACGACCGGATCCACTACTAGCCGCCCACGCCCGCGCCCTCGCCCTCGCCCTCGTCCACGCTCTCGTCCGCCGAGGTCGAGGGTCAGAACCGAGGTCGAGGGTTGCGCCCCTCGACCTCGACGGAGAAGCTCGATCTCGACCTCGACCCCGCTGGGCGCGAGTGGCCCGGGGCCGCGCGGCGGTCAGGGGAGGGTGACGACCGTCGCGCCGAGCGCCTGTGCCTCCGCGGCGTCGTGGGTCACGAGGAGGACCGTGCGATCTGCGCAGCGGTCGCGGACGAGGGCGAGCAGGAGCTCGCGCGCGGCGGTGTCCAGGCCCTTGAAGGGCTCGTCGAGCACGACGACGTCGGCCGGCGCGACCAGCGCGCGCACGATGGCGACCCGCCGTCGCTGCCCGCCGGACAGGTCGCGCACGGGCTTGGCCAGGGCGTCGTCGTCGAGTCCCGCGGCACGCAACGCGGCGACCGCGTCGGCACCGTGCGCCCGGTCGAGCACCAGCCGGACGTTGCCCTCGGCGGTGAGCTGTTCGCAGAGCCGGTCCTCCTGGAAGGTCGCGGCCACGCGCCGGCCCTCGAGCCCGGTGACCGTCCCGGCGTCGGGCGTGTTCAGGCCGAGCACCAGGCGGCCGATCGTCGTCTTGCCCGAGCCGTTCGGGCCCATGAGGGCCGTCACCGAGCCGTCGGGCAGGTCGAGGTCGAGGCCGTCGAGCACCACCTGATCGCCGTACGCCTTGCGGACGCCCCGCAGCGCGATGCCGGTCATGCGGCGGCCCCCCGCGCGTCGTCGGCGGTGGTGCGCGGCGACCCGCCCGAGGCGCCGGACGCGCCGTCCCCGGCCGGGCGGCCGAGCGCGAGCCGCGCCTGCCCACGGTCCAGGAGCCAGGCCACCAGGCGCTCGCTCGCGAAGCTCACGGCGATGACGACGACCGTCCACGCGAGGACGTCCGCGCTGCTCAGCAGCAGCTTCCCCTGGTACATGCGCTCGCCGATGCTGCCCTGCGGCAGGCCGATGACCTCCGCCGCGACGCCCGCCTTCCACGCCAGCCCGACGCCGACGTGGCACGCCGTCGCGAAGTACGGCAGCACCGAGGGGACGTCGATCGCGACGAACCGGCGCCACAGCGGGACGCGGAAGACGTCCGCCATCTCCAGCAGCGCGCGGTCCCGCTGCCGGATGCCGCCGAGCACCGCGGTGTGCACGATCGGCAGCACCATGAGGAAGCTCGTCACAGCGGCGAGCCAGCTGCTGCCCGCCCAGATGAGCGCCAGCAGGATGAAGCTCACGACGGGCGCCGCCCGGACGGCCGTCATCGCGGGGGAGAGGACGGCGTCCACCACGCGCCAGGCCGCGGCGGCCGCGGCGGTCAGGACCCCGGCGACGGCGGCGGCGAGGAAGCCGACCGTGATCCGCGCCAGCGAGTAGCCGACCGTGGACCAGAAGTCGCCGGTCACCACCAGCTCGGTGAGCCGGCTCCCCGTCGACCCCGGCGAGGCGAGCAGGAAGTCGTGCCCGACGGTGCTCGCGCCGAGCTGCCAGACCCCCAGCCAGAACGCGAGGACGAGCAGGGGCCGGGCGACGCGCCACGCGCGGCCGCCCGGCTGCCGGTCGGCGCCCGGCCTACTGCTCGAGGTAGAAGTCATCGCCCGGCATGGTCCCACCGACGGACGCCGGATCGGCGTCGAACAGGACCTGCAGATAGCCGGAGAACGTCGAGCGCAGCTCGGCGCCGTCGATGAAGGTGATGTGCGAGCCCGGGATCGCGGCCTGCGCGATCGGCGCCGCAGGCACGATGCCCGCCTCGACTATGAGGTCCGCGGCCTCCTCCGGGTTGGCGTTGGTGAACTCCGTCGACGCCTCGTAGTCGGTGAGGAACGCGGCCAGCGCCTGCGGGTACTGCTCGGCGAACTCCGTGCGGACCACGACGACGCCGGTGACGAGCTGCGAGCCGTCGTCGACGACGGCGTCCCACTCCTGCGTGAGGTCCAGGGCCGGGCGCACGGCCGGGTTCTGCGTGGTGACGACGGTCGCGAACGGCTGCGGCAGCATCGCGACGGCGCCGGGCGTCGAGGCGAGGACCGCGGCGACCTCGGTGTGCTCGCTGCGCCACTCGATCGTGACGTCGGCGCCGGGGGTCAGGCCGTTGGCCTCGAGCAGGTAGTTCAGGACGTACTCCGGCGACGCGCCCTTGCCCGAAGCGTAGATCGTCGTGCCGGCGAGGTCGTCGATGCTGTCGACGCTGTCGCCGTTCTCGAGGATGCCCAGCACGCCGAGGGTGTTGATCGCCGCGACCTGTACCTGCGCGCCGTCGTCGGTGAGCGTGCGGTTGTAGAGCACCGCGGCGAGGTTCGCCGGGATCAGCGCGACGTCGACCGCGCCCTGGCTGACCAGCGGGACCACCTCGTCGGGCGTGCCGTAGACGTTCACCTCGTACGCCTGCTCGGTCTCGCCGGCGGCGGCGTCGCGCATGAGGTCGACCAGGCCCATCGTCGTCGGGCCCTTGAGGGAGGCGACGCGGACGGTGGTGGGCTCCTCCGCGGGAGCCGCGGGCTCGGTGGCGCTCGCGTCGGCGCTCGCTGTGGCCGACGGCGTCGCGGCCGGCTCGGAGTCGCTGCAGCCGGGCAGGAGTGCGGCCAGGGCCACGACGGCGGCGGTGGCCAGCACACGTCGGGTGCGCATCACGGGGTACCTCCTCAGGAGGCTGCGCGCGGACGTCCCGCGCGGGCAGCGGCGTCCGGGCTCCGGGTCGCGACCGGGGATAACCCCGACCTCGACCGCTGCAATCGAGACTAGGTGGGCGCCGAGGCCCTGACCTCGGACTTCGGTCCCCCCACGCCCGCCCGCCGCCCGCGCGCCCGG
>JAEZBT010000481.1 GCA_023426865.1 Actinomycetes bacterium | reverse complement strand
GATCAAGGCGTCCGCGGTCGGGCTCGACGCGCAGGAGTACCGCGCCGAGGCGATCTCCGACTCCGACACCGGCTACTCCGGCATCGCCGAGCTCGAGGTCACCGCCGCCGAGGTCGACGAGCTGTACGAGGACGGCGTACTCGATCTCGCCGACGCGCGCGACCTGCCGTGCCACCAGGGGCTGGTGCTGCTCTCCGACCGGGGTACGGCGCTGGGCCGGATCGGCCCCGACAAGCGGGTGCACCTGGTGCGCGGCGACCGGGAGGCGTTCGGCATCCACGGCCGCTCCGCCGAGCAGCGGATCGCGCTGGAGATGCTGCTCGACCCGGAGGTCGGCATAGTCTCGCTCGGCGGCCGCGCCGGCACCGGCAAGTCCGCGCTCGCCCTGTGCGCCGGGCTCGAGGCGGTGATGGAGCGCGGACAGCACAAGAAGGGCGTGGTCTTCCGGCCGCTCTTCGCCGTGGGCGGCCAGGAGCTGGGCTACCTGCCCGGCTCGGAGTCGGAGAAGATGTCGCCCTGGGGGCAGGCGGTCTTCGACACCCTGGGCGCGATCACCACCAAGGACGTCGTCGACGAGGTCCTCGACCGCGGGATGCTCGAGGTGCTGCCCCTGACCCACATCCGGGGCCGCTCGCTGCACGACGCGTTCGTCATCGTCGACGAGGCGCAGTCGCTCGAGCGGAACGTGCTGCTCACGGTGCTGTCGCGCATCGGCCAGAACTCCCGGGTGATCCTCACGCACGACGTCGCCCAGCGGGACAACCTGCGGGTCGGCCGCCACGACGGCGTCGCCGCGGTGATCGAGGCGCTCAAGGGTCACCCGCTCTTCGCGCACGTGACGCTGACCCGCTCCGAGCGGTCGCCGGTCGCCGCGCTCGTGACGGAGATGCTCGAGGGGATCGAGGTCTGAGGGGGCGCCCGCCTCTCCGAGGGAGCCCTGGGGCGGGTGCGCCGGGCCGCTGGCCAGGTACGTCGTCCCGATCCACTGTGTTGTCCTCACTTTGCGCGCCTATGGCCGATTCCTTGATCAGGAGCGGTCCTGGAGCTCGGCCCCCACGAGCTGCCGCTCGTGAGGAGAGCGCCATGAGCCTCGACATCCGGAAGAGTCTGCGCGCACAGCTCGTCGCCATCGGCGCGGGCGCGGTCGTCATCACCTCGGCTGTGATCACCGTCATCGGCGTGGCCCAGACGTCGTCCCTGGCCGACCGGACGGGGCAGGACGTCGAGGAGCTGAACGAGGCGTCGCTGCACGAGGTCGTCACCCAGGCGCACACGATGGTCGCCACGCAGGTGGCAACCGTGACGGGCCGGATGGCGTCCGAGCTGAACGTCGCGAGCGCCGTCGTCGGCCAGTTCGGCGGGGTCACGTTCGGCGAGCCCGTCGCCTGGTCGGCGAAGAACCAGACGAGCGGCGACGTCGTGGACGTCGAGCTCCCGGCCCTCGAGGTGGGCGGGCAGCCGCTCGGCCAGAACACCTCGTTCGACGTCGAGACCCCCGTCGTCGACGTGATCACGTCGATGCTGGGCTCGGCCGCGACGGTCTTCCAGCGGATGAACGACGAGGGCGACATGCTGCGCGTCGCCACGACGGTGGAGGCGGCGGACGGCACGCGCGCGATCGGCACGTACATCCCGGCCGTCGGCGCCGACGGCGCACCGAACGCCGTGATCACGGCGCTCCTGGCCGGCGAGCCCTTCTACGGGACCGCCCAAGTGGTCGGGCAGCCCTACGTCACGGCGTACTCGCCGATCGTGGACGCGTCCGGTGAGGTCGTGGGGGCAGTCTTCGTAGGCATCCCGCAGACCGAGGTGGCCGAGCCTCTGCTCGTGGCGCTGTCCGGCGTGCAGGTCGGGCAGACCGGGTACCTGACGGTCCAGGACTCCGCGGGCGAGTGGGTCGTCCCGCCCCCCGGCGTCACCGGCTCCGCGGCCGACGCCTCCGACGCCTCCGGCGCGCCGTACGCCGCCACGGTCCTCGAGGCGGGCGCGGCCCTGGCCGACGGCGAGCAGGCCGAGATCGACCTCGAGCTGGCGCAGGGCCCCGTCGGGGTGCAGCTCACCCGCTTCGAGGAATGGGGCTGGACGCTCGCGGCCTGGGGCTGGGACGCCGAGCTCAACGCCGCACCCGAGCGCCTGGCCGAGGGGTCCGCGACGCTCGGCCGCACGCTCGTCCTCGTCGGGGTCGCCGTGACCCTTCTGGCCGCCGCCGCCGTCGTGCTGCTCTCGGGGTTCATCGTCAAGCGGGTCGGTCGCCTCACCGAGGCGCTGCGCCGCGTGGCCAAGCGCGACCTGTCCGTCGAGGTGCACCCTGAGGGCAGCGACGAGATCGGCGTCATGGGCGTCGCCCTCGTCGAGGCCGTGGAGGGCATGCGCGGCGCCGTCGAGCGGATGGCCGCCGGCGCGGAGGCCGTGCGGCGCACCGCCGTGCTGCTCGAGGGCTCGAGCACGACCCTGGGCGTGGCCGCGGACGACACGAGCGAGCGGGCCGGCGCGGTGTCGCGCAGCGCGGGCACCGTCGACACGGAGGTCCAGGCGGTCAGCGCCGCGATGACCGAGATGCGCACGGCGATCGAGTCCGTCGCACGCGACGTCACGCTCGCGTCCGCGCAGGCCGCGCAGGCCGTCACGGAGACGCGCGAGGCGGCCGACGTCGTCACCCGGCTGGGGACGTCGTCGTCCGAGATCGCCACCGTCCTCAAGGCCGTCACGTCGATCGCCGAGCAGACGAACCTGCTGGCGCTCAACGCGACGATCGAGGCCGCGCGGGCCGGTGAGGCCGGCCGGGGCTTCGCCGTCGTCGCGGGCGAGGTCAAGGCGCGCGCGCAGCAGACGGCGGCCGCGATCGAGACGATCGCCCCCGGGCTCGCCGGGGTGAGGGCCGACGCCGCTGACGTGCACGGCGCCGTCGGCCGCATCGCCGAGACGATCGGCCGGGTGGACCAGCACCAGTCGTCCATGGCCGCCGTCGTCGAGCAGCAGGCGGTCACGACGTCCGACGTCGAGCGCAACCTCCTCGTCGCGGCGAACGGCACGACCGAGATCGCGGGTTCCGTGACCGACGTCGCCGACGCGGCGGCGCGGGCGGTCGAGGGGTCCGCGGAGGTCCGCCAGGCGGTCACCGAGCTCGGTGACGTGGCCGGCGAGCTCGCCGAGGGCGTGCGGGAGTTCCAGCTCGCCTGAGCCGGCTCCAGCGAGCCGACGGGCAGCTCCCGGGGCTGCGGGCTGCTCGGGCGGGCTGACAGCGGCGGGCTACTGCGGCGGGCGCGTCATCGACAGGACGTCGAGCGTGGCGTCGAGCTGGGCCTCGGTGACCTCGCCGCGCTCGACGTACCCGAGCTCGACGACCGCCGCCCGCACCGTGATGCCGCGTGCCACGGCGTGCTTGGCGACCTTCGCGGCCGCCTCGTAGCCGATGACCCGGTTGAGCGGGGTCACGATCGACGGCGAGGACTCGGCGTAGGCGCGCGCCCGCTCGACGTTCGCGACGATGCCCGCCACGGCCCGGTCGGCGAGCAGGCGGCTCGCGTTGGCCAGCAGGCGGATGGACTCCAGCAGCGCCTGGCCCATCACCGGGATCTGCACGTTCAGCTCGAACGAGCCACTCGCGCCCGCCCACGCGACGGTCGCGTCGTTGCCGACGACGCGCGAGCAGACCATGAGCACCGCCTCGGGGATCACCGGGTTGACCTTGCCCGGCATGATCGACGAGCCCGGTTGGAGATCCGGCAGGGCGATCTCCGCGAGGCCGGTGTTGGGGCCGGAGCCCATCCAGCGCAGGTCGTTGCAGATCTTCGTGAGGCTGACCGCGACGGTCCGCAGCGCACCCGAGAGCTCGACGAGCCCGTCGCGCGCGCCCTGTGCCTCGAAGTGGTTGCGTGCCTCGACCAGCGGCAGGTTCAGCTCGGCGACGAGCAGCTCGAGGACGGCGGCCGGGAAGCCCGCAGGCGTGTTGATGCCCGTGCCGACGGCCGTGCCGCCGAGGGGCACCTCCGTCGCGCGCGGCAGGGCGGCCAGCAGCCGCTCGGTGCCGAACGTGACGGCGGCCGCGTAGCCGGAGAACTCCTGGCCGAGCGTCACGGGCGTGGCGTCCATGAGGTGCGTACGGCCGGACTTCACGACCTCGGCCAGCTCGGCGCTCTTCGACTCCAGGGCGCGGGCGAGGTGCTCGAGCGCGGGCAGCAGGTCGCGCACGACGCCGAGCGAGGCGGCGACGTGCACCGACGTCGGGAAGACGTCGTTGGACGACTGCGACGCGTTGACGTGATCGTTCGGGTGGACGTCGCGGCCCAGGCGGGCGGTCGCCAGCGTCGCGAGCACCTCGTTCATGTTCATGTTGGACGACGTCCCGGAGCCCGTCTGGAAGACGTCGACGGGGAACTGGTCGTCGTGCGCGCCCGCGGCGACGTCGTCGGCGGCGCCGGCGATCGCACGGGCGACGTCGTCGGGCAGGACGCCCAGGCGAGCGTTGGCGAGGGCGGCGGCCTTCTTGATCCGGGCGAGCGCCTCGATGTGGCGCCGCTCGAGCCGGGTACCCGAGATGGGGAAGTTCTCGACCGCGCGCTGCGTCTGGGCGCGGTAGAGGGCATCCTCGGGCACCTCGACGTGGCCCATCGTGTCGCGCTCGAGGCGGAAGCCGGGGCGCGCGGTGGGCTGGGCCGCCGGGGCGCGGGGCGTGGGCTGGGCCCCGGGGGTGGGGTTCGTGGGCTGGGCGGGTGTCGGGTCCGTCATGATCAGATGCTCCCATCCAGGTTGTCGGCGATCTCGAGCTCGGGTACGTCGACCGGGCCGTGCGCGGCCACGACGCCGACGCGTCCCTCGGCGAGTCGGTAGGTGGCGCCGATGACCGCGCAGCGACCCTCGGCGACGGCGGTGCGCACCGCGACGGAGTCCTCCAGCAGGGCGCGCACCGTGTACCGCACGTGCCCGGCCAGCACCTCGTCGGGTCCCCGGTCGGCGTGCTCGGCGACGCCCGGCCGGACCCGGTCGACGATCGACCGGATGTGGCCGGGGGGCTCGGTGCCGGTGCGCAGGTAGTCCTGCGTCGCGGCGATGGCGCCGCACAGGTCGTGCCCGAGCACCACCACGAGCGGGACGCCGAGCACCGCGACTCCGTACTCCACCGAGCCGAGCACCGTCGCGTCGGTGACGTGGCCGGCCGTCCGGACGACGAACAGGTCGCCCAGGCCCCGGTCGAAGATGATCTCGGCGGCGACGCGCGAGTCCGAGCAGCCCAGGAGCACGGCGAAGGGCTGCTGGCCGGCGCTGACGTCGGCGCGGCGGTCGGCGTCCTGGGACGGGTGGGCCATGGCCCCGGCGATGAACCGGTCGTTGCCCTCCCGGAGCGCCTGCCATGCCTCGGCGGGGGTGGTCTGCAGCGGCATGGGCGCCATCCTGACAGGCGGCCCGCCGAGATTCTCGCTGGTCCACGGCTCGGGCCGTGGATATGGCCGCGGGTGACCGCCGGGTGCGCGTGCCCGCCTCGGTTCCCCCCTCGCGGCGCTCCGGTGGCGGATGGCCCGAACCCGAGGTCCCATGGGCGCAGGGCCGACCGAGGGGGGTGCCGGGTGGGGCAGAGTCGCCACAGGACCGTGCCGGCCGTGGCTCGGGGCGCGGCGGTCGCGCTCGTGAGCCTCGGTCTCGTCGCCTGCCAGGGCGAGTCGGGGCCGCCCGTGCTCACCTGGTACACCAACCCCGACGCCGGGGGCCAGGACCGGATCGCGCAGGCCTGCACCGCCGCCGCCGGCGGCGAGTACGTCATCGAGACCGCAGGGCTGCCGCGCGAGGCCTCGTCGCAACGCGACCAGCTCGCCCGGCGGCTCGCGGCGCAGGACTCCTCGATCGACCTGATGAGCCTGGACCCGCCGTTCATCCCCGAGTTCGCGAACGCGGGCTTCCTCGCGCCGATGCCCCCGGACCTGGCCGAGCGGGTCAGCGAGGGCGTCGTCGAGGGGGCGCTCGCAGGCGCCTCCTGGTCGGACGAGCTGGTCACCGTCCCGTTCTGGGCGAACACGCAGCTCCTGTGGTACCGCACCTCCGTCGCCCAGGAGGCGGGGCTGGACCCTGCCTCGGCGCCCGTCACGTGGGACCAGCTCATCGAGGCGGCGCAGGGCACCGGCACCTACCTCGGCGTCCAGGGCACGCGCGCGGAGTCGCTCACCGTCTGGATCAACGCGCTCGTGGAGTCGGCGGGCGGGCACATCGT
>JAEZBT010000475.1 GCA_023426865.1 Actinomycetes bacterium | reverse complement strand
GGCGCCGGCACCCCCGCCGCCGACCCCACCCGGCTCCGCGGCGGACCCGGTCCCGGCGACGCCTCCGCCACCGCCGCCGCCGGGCGGGTACCCACCTCCCCCGCCACCGGCCTGAGCGGCGTCCGCCAGACCCGGCGATGATCTTGGAATATCCGGACCCTCTCGTCCGCTGATGTCGGTGACGCGCACCGCGCACCCGCCGGACGAGGGAGTCTCATGAAGGTCGCAGGAAAGACCGTCGCCGTGACCGGCGGTGGCAACGGCATCGGACGCGAGCTGGTCCTCGCACTGCTCCAGCGCGGCGCGCGGGTCGCGGCACTCGACCGCAGCGCCGACGGGCTCGACCGCACGAGCGAGCTCGCAGGCGCCGGGGAGCGGCTCTCCACGCACGTCGTCGACATCACCGACCGGGACGCCGTCGAGGCGCTGCCCGAGGCGATCCGTGCCGCGCACGGGCAGGTCGACGGCGTCGTCAACTGCGCGGGCGTGATCCAGCCCTTCATGAAGCTCGTGGACCTGGACTACGCACAGATCGAGCGCGTCATGAACGTCAACTTCTGGGGGCTGATGAACGTCACGAAGACGTTCCTGCCCCACCTCCTCGCGCGGCCCGTGGCGCACATCGTCAACGTCTCGAGCATGGGCGGCTTCCTGCCCGTCCCCGGACAGACGGTCTACGGGGCCTCGAAGGCCGCGGTGAAGCTCCTCACCGAGGGCCTGCACTCCGAGCTCGTGGGGACGCCGGTCGCCGTCACCGTCGTGTTCCCGGGCGCTGTCGGCACGAACATCACCGCCAACTCCGGGGTGGCGGCACCGAGCATCAGCCCCGAGCAGCGCACGGAGGCGGAGAAGAAGCACCCCACGCTCCCGCCGGCCGAGGCGGCCCGGATCATCGTCGACGCGATGGAGCGCGACGCCTACCGGGTGACCGTGGGCAAGGACGCGACGACGATGGACCGGTTCGCCCGCCTGTCGCCCCGCCGCGCGGCGTCCCTCATCCAGAAGAACATGAAGGACCTCCTGGGGTAGCCGGCCGCCTCACTCGGACCCGCGCGCGATGCCCAGCGTGGCGAGCAGGTCCTCGTGCAGCTCGAACCACACGGCGTGGCAGAAGTCCCGGCCCAGCCCGTCGACCCAGGCGTGCTCACCCCGCTCGACGAGTCCGGGCGCCCCGGCACCCGTCCCGGCCAGCTGACCGAGATCGTCGAGGCCGCCGGGCTGCCGGAGATCGTCGAGGACCGGCTGACCGTCGAGGTGCCCTTCGAGACGTCGAGGCCGGCCCGCAGCCGGGTACCCCGCCAGGGCATCGTCGACGGTCCCCGTGCTCACCGTCCCGAGGGTGCGTCTCCCGAGGCCACGGTACGTCCGACGAGCCAGGCGCGGACGGCCTCGGCCGGCAGGGGGCGTGAGTGCAGGTACCCCTGGGTGAGGTCGCAGCCGACCGCGGCGACGGCGTCGAAGGTCGCCTCGTCCTCGACCCCCTCCGCGACGACGCGCAGGCCGAGGCGGTGCGCGAAGTCGATCGTGCCCGCCACCAGCGCCGCGGTCCGGTCGTCGGACGTGACGCGCAGCGTGAACGAGCGGTCGAGCTTGAGCTCCTCGGCGGGGAACGCCAGCACCCGGGCGAGCGAGGAGTACCCGGTGCCGTAGTCGTCGATGCTCAGCGTGACCCCCAGCCCGGCGAGGCTCTCGGCGACGGCGATCGCGCCGACGTCGTCCAGGACGGCGGTCGTCTCGGTGATCTCCAGGACGAGCGCGGTCGTCGGGAAGTCGTGCCGGGCCAGCGTCGAGGCGACGACGTCGACGAGCGCCGTGCTCTCCATGCACGAGCCGGACAGGTTCACCGACAGCCGGATGTCGGCACCCGCCGCCCGCCAGGACGCCACCTCGCGTACGGACTCCTCGAGCACCCGCGCCGTGACCTCACCCATCAGGCCGTGCTCCTCCGCCAGCCCGAGGAAGGCCGGCGGCGCGAGGAGCCCCCGCACGGGGTGCGACCAGCGCACGAGGGCCTCGACGGCGACCGGCCGCCGGGTCCCGACGTCGAGCAGCGGTTGGTAGTGCACGACCAGCTCGCCCACGTCCTCGGTGACGCCGTCGTGCTCCGGCGAGGCGTCGTCGGCGAGCAGGGCGCGCAGGTCGGCGAGGAGCCTGCGCTCCGCGCGCGCCACCGTGTCGGCCGCCTCGTCGTACAGCCGGACGCCGCCGCCGGCCCGCTTGGCCCGGTACATCGCGGCGTCGGCGCGCCGCATGAGGTCCTCGTTGCCGGCACCACCCGACGTCTCCGCGACGCCGATGCTCGCACCGATCTGCAGCAGCTCCCCGCGGACCTCCAGCGGCTCCCCCAGGTGCTCGAGGAGCCCGTGGGCGACGTCCGCGGCGGCCATCAGCGACGCACCGGGCAGCACGAGCGCGAACTCGTCACCACCGAGCCGGGCCAACGTCCCGCGACCGGCCGCCGCCTCGCGCAGGCGTGTGGCGGCCAACCGGATGACCTGGTCACCCACCGCGTGGCCGAACCGGTCGTTGACCTCCTTGAACCGCTCCAGGTCGATGAGCACGATCGACGCGGCGGCGGGGCCGAGCGCCGTCAGCACCTCCATGAGGTGCCGCCGGTTCGGCACGCCCGTGAGGTCGTCGGTGCGCGCCTCCCAGCGGCTCAGGGCGAGCTGGGCGAGCTCGCTCACCACGAGGAGCAGGCGCACCATCGCAATGACGGCCGCGATGGCGGCGACGACGGTGGAGAGCCGCAGCGACTGGTCGGCGACGATCGCGTTGTGGAGCATCAGGGCCACCACCGCGACGAGCACCGCGAGTGCGCCGCCGGTGGTGGACCCGGTGGACGCCTGCCGGGTCGGGACGCGCGCGGCGCCGAGGCTCGCGGCGACGAGGATCCCCAGCACAGCGACCATCCAGCTCACCGCCGTCGCCCGCGCGTCCGTGACCGCGGCCTGGGCCGGGGTCCCGTCGGCGACCGTGGCCGTGACGAGCTGGATCGCCGCCGCGACGGAGAGCGCCCCGGCGACGATCCACGACCGCGGGTCCCGCACGAGCCCCCCGAGCACGATGATCGTGAACGCAGTGCCGACCAGGACGACGAGAGTGGATCCCTGGAGGAGCCAGAGCACGAGCTCCCAGGCAGGCCATCGCGCCTCCGGCGAGTCCGCGTCGACCAGCGCCGCCAGCCCGATGGCGACGAGCGCGACGACACCGGCCAGTCCGTTGAGCCAGTCCGCCGGGTCCGAGACCCGCGTGCGGTAACGGTTCCAGTGCACGAGCCCCTGGTAGACGGCCGGGGACGCCAGCACCGCCCCCACGCTGACGCCCACCCCCGCGGGCGGGCCGACGC
>JAEZBT010000424.1 GCA_023426865.1 Actinomycetes bacterium | reverse complement strand
GTGCAGGCCCGCGACGACGTCGAGAGGCCTCCGGTCCGTCGGTCGCGTCAGCAGGTCCCGCGCGGTCGGCGCGGACACCCACACGACGTCGTCGATCTCGGTGAGCGGGGCGCGGTGCACCAGGGCGCGGGCGTCGAGCGCGGCCGCATCGGCGTCGGTCGCCACCCGCGCCGCCCAGTACCGGACCTCCTTGCGGGCGCCGTCGGGCGTCCGGTAGCGCAGCGTGGGCAGCGGCACCCCGAGCACGACGGGCGTCCCCGTCTCCTCCGCGACCTCCCGGCAGGCGGCCGCGGGCAGCGACTCCCCGGGGTCGAGCTTGCCCTTGGGCCACGACCAGTCGCGGTAGCGGGGCCGGTGGATGAGGGCGACCTCGAGCCGCCCGTCGCGCTCGCGCCAGGGCAGCGCCCCGGCCGCGTGGACGACGGGGACGGTCGCGGAGGGCGCGCTCACCTGTCGCGCGCCGGTCGGCGCCGCTGGTGCCGCGTGATGAGCGTCTCCTGCAGGTCGCGCAGCCGGTGGCCGTGGGCGTCGCGCACGTGCCGGCGCCACGTCCCGTCGGGCTGCTGCCACCACGACGCCGTGCGGTCGTCCACCGAGAGGTCCATCAGCTCGATGAGCTCGGTGGCGTGGTCCGGGCCCACGGTGAGCAGCACCTCCATGCGTCGGTCGAGGTTGCGGTGCATGAGGTCCGCGGAGCCGATGAGCACCTCGGGCTCGCCGTCGTTCGCGAACGCGTAGATGCGCGCGTGCTCGAGGAACCGGCCGAGGATCGAGCGCACCCGCATGGTCTCCGAGAGCCCGGGCACGCCGGCGCGCGCGGCGCAGATGCCGCGCACCACGAGGTCCACGGGCACGCCCGCCTGCGACGCGCGGTAGAGCGCGTCGATGGTGGCCTCGTCGACGATCGAGTTCACCTTGATCCGGATCCACGCCGGCTTCCCGGCGAGGTGGTTCGCCGTCTCACGCTGGATGCGCTCGATGAGGCCGCTTCGCATGGCGCGCGGCGCGACCAGGAGCCGGTTGAAGCGCGCCTTCGGCGCGTAGCCGGAGAGCTGGTTGAACAGCCGGGTCAGGTCCTGGCCGACCTCGGGGTCGCAGGTCAGCACGCCGAGGTCCTCGTAGAGCCGGGCCGTCTTGGGGTTGTAGTTGCCCGTGCCGACGTGGCAGTAGCGGACCAGGCCGTCGTCCTCCTGACGCACCACGAGCGAGAGCTTGCAGTGCGTCTTCAGCCCGACGATGCCGTAGACGACGTGCACGCCGGCCTGCTCGAGCTTGCGGGCCCACGTGATGTTCGCCTGCTCGTCGAACCGCGCCTTGATCTCGACGAGCGCGAGCACCTGCTTGCCGGCCTCCGCCGCGTCGATGAGGGAGTCGACGATGGGTGAGTCGCCGGACGTCCGGTACAGCGTCTGCTTGATCGCCAGGACCTGCGGGTCGGCCGCGGCCTGCGCGAGGAACGCCTGCACGCTCGTCGCGAAGGAGTCGTACGGGTGGTGCAGCAGGATGTCGCGGCGGCGCATCGCGGCGAAGACGTCGGTCGCCATCGCCGTCTCCACCTCGGCCAGGCCTCGGTGGGTGCCGCCCACGAAGCGGGGGTAGGACAGGTCGGTGCGGTCGAGGTCGGCGATGAGGTTCAGGCCGGTCAGGTCCAGCGGTGCCGGCAGCTCGTACACCTCGTTCGGGTCCACGCCCAGCTCGCGGGTGAGCAGCTCGCGGACGCGGGGTGCGATGTCCTGCGCCACCTCGAGCCGGACAGCCGGCCCGAACCGCCGCCGCAGAAGCTCCTTCTCCATGGCCTGGAGGATGTTCTCGGCGTCGTCCTCCTCGACCTCCACGTCCTCGTTGCGCGTGACGCGGAAGGTGTGGTGCTCGCGCACCTCCATGCCGGGGAAGAGCTGGTCGAGGTGGACCGCGATGACGTCCTCGAGCGGGACGAACGACGTCGGGCCCTTGGCGGGGTCGGCGGCGCGCGTGCTGGGCGCGCTCGGCTTGCCCCGCGCGTCGACGGCGATGAACCGCGGCAGCAGCGGGGGCACCTTGACGCGCGCGAAGTGCTCCTTGCCCGTGGTCGGGTTGACGACGACGACCGCGAGGTTCAGCGACAGCCCGGAGATGTACGGGAAGGGGGGGGCCGGGTCGACGGCCAGCGGGGTCAGCACCGGGAAGATCTGGCGGCGGAAGAACTTGCGCAGCCGGTCCTGCTCGGCCTCCCCGAGCTCGTCCCAGTGCACGAGCGAGATGCCCTCGGCATCGAGCGCGGGCTGCACGGACTCGAAGAACACCGAGGCGTGCCGGTCCATGAGCCGGTGCGCCTCGGTGCTGATCGCGTCCAGGACCTGCCGCGGGCTCAGGCCCGACGCCGCCGTGACCGCCATGCCCGTGGCGATGCGCCGGCGCAGGCCGGCGACGCGGACCATGAAGAACTCGTCGAGGCTCGAGGCGAAGATCGACAGGAACCGCACCCGCTCGAGCAGCGGCAGGGTCGTGTCCTCCGCGAGCTCGAGCACGCGCTCGTTGAACTGGAGCCAGGACAGCTCGCGGTCGGCGAACCGGTCGGCGGGCAGCGGCGGCTCGGGCGCGCCCCCCGCGGTCTGTGCATCGAGCTCGGCCTCGAGCTCGGCCTCGAGCTCGGCCTCGTCCGTCAGCGGCGCCGCCTCCTCGACGAGCGCCGCGGCGT
>JAEZBT010000401.1 GCA_023426865.1 Actinomycetes bacterium | reverse complement strand
CCCGACGGCTCGGCGCGGCCTCCGCCGTCCCGTACCCCACGAGGACAGCGCCGCTCCCGGTGTCGGCCTCCGCCGGCTCGGTCGCGGCCTCGACCGCTCCGGCCACCGCAGCCTCGGCCGCCACAGGACCTGGCGCCGCGGCGGGCGGCCCGTCGGGGTCGACGTCCACGGTGATGATCGGCGTCCCGACGTCGACGGTCTCCCCGACCGCCGCC
This sequence comes from Actinomycetes bacterium, assembly GCA_023426865.1. Taxonomy (GTDB): domain Bacteria; phylum Actinomycetota; class Actinomycetes; order Actinomycetales; family Cellulomonadaceae; genus Actinotalea. The sequence goes on along the minus strand of JAEZBT010000401.1, from coordinate 3,922 downwards.
AGGATCTCCGTCACGACGCCGTCGAACGGGCTCGGCAGCTCGACCAGGGACTTCGCGGTCTCGATCTCGACGATCGGCTGGTTCACCGCGACCCGGTCGCCGACCGCGACGCGCCACTCGACGATGTCGGCCTCCGTGAGGCCCTCACCGGCGTCGGGCAGGCGGAACTGCTCGTACTGCGGCACGCGGTGCCCCTCTCAGAAGCCGACGGCGCGGTCGACGGCGTCGAGCACGCGGTCCACCGACGGGAGGTACTCGTGCTCGAGCCGGGCGATCGGGTACGGCGTCGCGAAGCCGCCCACGCGGAGCACGGGCGCCTGCAGGTGGTAGAAGCAGGCCTCGGTGATGCGGGAGGCGATCTCGGCGCCGGTCCCGAACGCCACGGGCGCCTCGTGCACGACGACGCACCGCCCGGTCCGCCGCACGGACTCGGCCACGGTGTCGGTGTCCAGCGGGGAGATCGCGCGCAGGTCGATCACCTCGAGGGACCGGCCCTCGGCGGCGGCGGCCTCCGCCGCGCGCACCGCTGTGTGCACGGTCGGCCCGTACGCGACGACCGTCGCGTCGGTCCCCCGCCGCACGATGCGCGCCCGGTCCAGCCCGCCCGACGGCGTCGCGTACGGCCGGCCGAGGTCGACCTGGCCCTTCTCCCAGTAGCGGCCCTTGGGCTCGAAGAAGATCACCGGGTCGGGCGAGGCGATGGCCTCCTGGATCATCGTGAACGCGTCGGCGGGCGACGCCGGCGAGACCACGCGCAGGCCCGCGGTGTGCGCGAACAGCACCTCGGGCGACTCGCTGTGGTGCTCGACCGCGCCGATGCCGCCGCCGTACGGGATCCGGATGACGACCGGCAGCGACAGCTTGCCGCGCGTCCGGTAGTGCATCTTGGCGAGCTGGGTGGTGATCTGGTCGAAGGCCGGGAAGACAAAGCCGTCGAACTGGATCTCGCACACCGGCCGGTAGCCACGCATCGCGAGCCCGATGGCGGTGCCGACGATGCCGGACTCCGCGAGCGGGGTGTCCACGACGCGGTCCGTGCCGAACTCGGCGGCCAGGCCGTCGGTCACCCGGAACACGCCGCCGAGCGCGCCGATGTCCTCGCCCATGAGCAGGACGCGCGGGTCGGCCGCGAGCGCGGCGCGCAGGCCGAGGTTGATCGCCTTGGCCATGGTCAGCGTGGTGAGGCCGTCATCGGCGGTGCCCGCACGGGCCGCCTCGCTCGGGCGGGTCTGCGTCATCGTCATCGGTCGCTCCCGGTGGCCGTCGCGGCGAGGTACTCGTGGCGCTCGCGGGCGACGCCCGCGTGGCTCGTGGCGTAGACGTGGTCGAACATCGACTCCGGCTCCGGCGCCGTCATCGCCCGGACGCCCTGCCGCAGGCGTGCACCCAGGGCGTCGGCCTCCGCCTCGACGCTCGCGAGGAACGCCTCGGGCAGCTCGCCAGCCGCCTCGAGGTACGCGCGTAGCCGGTCGATCGGGTCGCGGCGCCGCCAGGACTCCTCCTCCGCCGACGACCGGTAGCGGGTCGGGTCGTCCGACGTCGTGTGCGCGCCCATGCGGTAGGTGACGGCCTCGACGAAGGTGGGCCCGCCGCCGGACCGGGCGCGGTGCAGCGCCTCCGCGGTCACGGCCCAGCAGGCCAGGACGTCGTTGCCATCCACCCGCACGGTCGGGATCCCGAACCCGAGCCCGCGGTCCGCGAGCGGGACGCGCGACTGCTTGCTCGTCGGCTCGGAGATGGCCCAGCCGTTGTTCTGGCAGAAGAACACGATCGGCGAGTCGTTCACGGCCGCGAACACGAGCGACTCGTTGGTGTCGCCCTGCGACGTCGCGCCGTCGCCGAAGTACGCGATCACTGCGGTGTCGCGCGTCGGGTCGCCCGTGCCGACCGCGCCGTCGCGCGCCACGCCCATCGCGTAACCGGTCGCGTGCAGCGTGTGCGAGCCGATCACCAGCGTGTACAGGTGCACGCCCGACTCGCGGGGGTCCCACGCGCCGTAGTCGATCCCGCGGAAGAGGCTGAGCACGTCCAGCGGGTCGATGCCGCGCGTGTGCAGCACGCCGTGCTCGCGGTAGCTCGGGAAGACCATGTCCTGCGGCGCGAGCGCGTGCGCGGAGCCGATCTGGGCGGCCTCCTGACCGAGCGCCGGCGCGAAGAGCGCGAGCTCGCCCTGCCGCTGGAGCGCCGTCGCCTCGGTGTCGAAGCGGCGCGCGAGCACCATGTCGCCGTACATCGCCCGGAGGTGGTCCGGGGTCAGGCGCGCGGCGGCGGCGTCGTAGGTGGGGTGGGACACGCGGACGCCGTCGGGTGTGAGCAGCTGGACCGGTGGGGGAGTCTCGACCAACGGGGAGGTCCTCTCCGGGGACGGACGTGCTGACTTACGAAACCGTAGGCTACGCATGCGTAGGTAGCGCCTGCGGGCTGCCGACAAACCGGCCCCGACCGTTTGTGCGATCCCTCCAACGACCGCCCACCGCACGCACGACGACGGGTGTTGACTCTCCCGTGAGGGGAGACCCCACCGTGCAGGTGAGGGGAGGGACGCGAGCGATGGACACGCTGATCCCGATCGGACGCTTCTCGCGCGTCACGCGGCTGTCGGTCAAGGCGCTGCGGAACTACGCCGACGCCGGGCTGCTCGAGCCGGCATGGGTCGACCCGTCGTCGGGCTACCGGTACTACACGTACGCCCAGGCGACGCAGGCCGAGGTCATCCGCGTGCTGCGCTCGCTCGAGATGCCGCTCGACGAGATCGGCGAGGTGCTCGCCGCGGGGGACGACGACGTCGTCGCCAAGGTGATGGACCGGCATCGGGCGCGGCTCGAGGACCGGCTGGAGCACGAGACCCGGATGCTCGCGTACCTCCGACGGCTCATCGAGGAGGAGGGAAGACCCATGACGTACGACGTGACGGTGAAGGAGCTGCCCACACGGCACGTGGCGGTGCTGCGCAGGCGGGTGACGGCCGACGGCGTCGGCCCGGCGGTGGCGGAGGGGTTCGCCACCATCGCGGCCGCCATCGGGCGGTCGGGGGCGGGGTTCGCCGGCCCGCCGACCCTGGTCATGACCGAGATGGTCGACATCGAAGGCGGTGGGGAGGGCGAGGTGGAGCTCGCCTTCCCGACGGCGACGCCGTTCCCGGGCCTGGGCGACGTGGTCGGGGAGGAGCGGCCCGCGGAGCTGGTGGCGAGCACGATCCACCGTGGTCCGTACGAGGAGGTCGCGCCCGCGTACGCGGCGGTCGAGCAGTGGGTGACCGAGCACGGACACTCCGCGACGGGCGCGCCGCGCGAGGTCTACCTCAACGGCCCGCAGGAGGCGCCGACCCCCGCGGACTACCTGACGGAGATCCAGTTCCCGATCGTCATCCCGGACTGACTGGCCCAGCCCGCTCGATCCCGTCTAGATAGTGGTGCTATCTAGATAGGGGTGCTACCATCCGTCGTCATGAACGAGGCTGCCGGCGAGCGACGCGCGCAGTGGCTCCGCGGCATCCTCGAGGTGACCGTGCTCGCGTTGCTCGACGACCGCGAGTCGTACGGCTACGAGCTCGCCCAGGCGCTCGAGCTCTCCGGCATCGGGCCGATCAAGGGCGGGACCCTGTACCCCGTCCTCCTGCGCCTGCAGCGCGCGGATCTCATCTCCGCGGCCTGGCGCGAGGGCGACGGCGGACCCGCGCGCAAGTACTACCGACTGACCGACGCCGGCCGACGCGAGCTGCGCGAGACCACCGCCGCCTGGCGGGACTTCACCGCGCGCGTCGACGGCCTGCTCAAGGAGGGGGAGCCGCGATGACGGACGAGGAGTGGCTCGGGCGCATGGCGGAGGAGCTGCGCCGCCGCGGCGTGGCCGGCGAGGCGCTCGCGGACGCGGTCGCGGAGGCCCGGCTGCACATCGGCGGCAGCGGGCGACCGGCCGACGT
>JAEZBT010000374.1 GCA_023426865.1 Actinomycetes bacterium | reverse complement strand
GGGCCACGGCCTGGCCGGCCTTGTGGACCGGGTGGAGGGCATCGGCGGCCTGCTCGACGTGTCGAGCCCGGCCGGGGGGCCGACGCTCGTGCGGGCCACGCTCCCCTGGGACTGACCGGCCCATCGGCGACCGCCGGCCGTGCCCCGGCTCCGCGCGGGCCCGGGGCACGGCAGAGTGTGGGCATGCGCATCCTGCTCGCCGAGGACTCCGTGCTGCTCCGCGAGGGGTTGGTGCGGCTCCTGACCGAGGCCGGCCACGAGGTGGTCGCCGCGGTCGAGGACGCGACGGCCATCGTGCCCGCGGCGATCGAGCACCGCCCCGACGTCGCGGTCGTCGACGTGCGGATGCCGCCGACCTTCACCGACGACGGCCTGCGGGCCGCCGTGGAGCTCCGCCGGACGCTGCCCGAGACCGGCGTCCTGGTGCTCTCGCAGTACGTCGAGGAGTCGTACGCGCGCGACCTGCTCGCCGACGGCCGCGGCGGCGTCGGCTACCTGCTCAAGGACCGGGTGCAGGACCTCGACGCGCTCGCCGACGCGCTGGCCCGCGTCGCCGCGGGCGGCTCGGCGCTGGACCCCGACGTCGTCGCCCAGCTCGTCGTGACGCGTCGCCGGGTCGACCCGCTCGAGTCCCTGACGGCCCGCGAGCGTGAGGTGCTGGTCCTCATGGCCGAGGGACGCTCCAACGCGGCGATCGGGCAGACGCTCGTCGTGAGCCCCGGCGCGGTGGAGAAGCACGTCGGAAACGTGTTCGCCAAGCTCGGGCTGCCGCCGTCGGACTCCGACCACCGGCGGGTGCTGGCCGTGCTCACGTGGCTGCGGGCCCAGGCCGAGCACTGAGCCCGGCCGCCGACCGGCCCGCGGGCGGGGCCTCAGGCGACGACGTCCGCCGTCGCGCGCTGGACGAGGGCGAGCACCGCACGCCCGTAGGCGTCCACGGCAGTCGCCGCCCCGTCCTCGCGCGTCGCGCCGTCCGCGCCACGCGTCGTCACCACGAACGAGGCGGTCCCGTCCGGGGCCACCTCCCGGTGCAGCCCGACGAACGTGCCGCCGAGGAGCTCGCGCAGCTGGTCCTCCCGCGGCAGCCAGAGCGCCTCGTCCTTCGCCACCGAGTCCAGGGCCCACTCCGTGGTCCCGTTGAAGCCGAGGATCGTCCCGGTCGGGTACTCGTGGGCCTCGATCGTCATGTCGCTGAGCGTGAAGACCTGGCCGTCCAGCTCGGGTTGCGGGATGACGAACCGGTCACCGGCCGCGGGCGACCAGCGCAGGCCGGCGTCGCGGAGCGCGACGGCGAGCTCGCGGGACAGGTGCACGGTGGTCGGCGAGGTCATGGCACCAGTCTCTCCCAGGCCGGGCCCGGTCGCCGACCGGCCCACGCGCCGAGCCCGTTCCGTCCGTGGCGAGGTCACCCGACTCGACGCTCCCGGTAGTGGTACTCGTCCACCACGGCGAACCCGAGACCGGTGTACAGCGCCACGGCCGGCGCGTTCGCCGCCTCGACCTGCAGGAACGCGTGCCGAGTCCCGCGGCCGGCGGCCTGCGCGAGCGCCCGTGCGCTGAGCAGCCCGGCGAGGCCGCGCCGGCGCGCCCGCGGGGCCACCATGAGGCACGACAGCCCGACCCACTCCCCGGTGGTTGCCGCGCGGACGACGCCGGTCACGCCGGACTCGTCGCGGGCCGTGAGGTACAGGGCCGGGGACCCGGTCACGACGGCCCGAGCGAGGTCGGTGTCGACCGTCCGGCCCTCGGCCTTGACGTCCAGCCAGCCCGCGAGCCAGGCGTCGTCCGGGTGCTCCGCGACGTCGACCCGGGCGTGCGTCGGGCCGGGACCGGCGGGCGGGACGCCGATCGCCCGGGCCATGACGCGCGTCGTCGCGACCGCCGCGTACCCGCGCTCGGCAAGAAGGGCGTCGAGGTGGGCGGGCTGCGCCGACGCGTCCACGCGGACGACGCACGGCAGGCCGCGCGCCGCGTAGGCCGCCTCGACCTCCGCGATCGTTGCCACGACGTCCGCGGGCGCCCGCCAGGGCACCACGCTGTTGGCGCGACGCGTGAACCCACCCGAGAAGCCGAGCGCCCAGCCGTCCACCTCGACGCGGTCGACCGGGCGCCAGGTGTCGACCTCGACCGCGGTGCCGGGGGCCTTCACGAGGCTCCCGACGCCGAACCGTCCCATCACCGCGGATGCACCGACGTCTGGTCGGCGACGTAGGTGAGGAACACGCGGCCGGACTCGCCCTCCCAGTCACGCTCGGGCGTGCGGTGCAGCCCCATCCGGTCGTAGACCCGCTGGGCGGAGCGCATCTCCGGCATCGTCGAGAGCACCACGGCGTGCGCGCCCCACCCGAGACCGCGCTCGATCGCGGCCCGCATGAGGAGCTCGCCGATGCGGCGGCCGCGCGCGTCGGGGTGGACGGCCAGCATCCGGAGCTCGATCTCGCCGGGCTCGGCGATCTCCGCGTACTCGGTCCCAGCGGGCGCGAGGGTGATCGTGCCGAGCACCTGCTCGCCGTCGACGGCGACGAGCACCGTCGCGCCCGCCGCCCGCCTGCCCGCGTCGCGCAGCTCGTCGACGTACCAGTGGTCCGGGTCCACCAGCTCGTCCGAGAGGTAGGCGTGCGCGGTCAGCTCTCCCACCTGCGGCAGGTCCGCGGGCTCCGCAACCCGCACCGTCACGTTCACGCGCCCTCCTCCCCGCCGGGCGCTCCGGCACCGGTGCCGACGGCCGCCGGGCCACCCTCGAGCAGCCGCTCGAACCCCGCCTCGTCGAGGATCGGGACGCCGAGCTCCGCCGCCTTGTCGGCCTTGGAGCCCGGGCTGTCGCCGACGACGACGAAGTCCGTCTTCTTCGACACGCTGCCCGCGGCCTTGCCGCCGCGGACGATGATGGCCTCCTTCGCGCCGTCGCGCGAGAAGCCCGTGAGCGAGCCGGTGACGACGACCGTCAGGCCCTCGAGCGTGCGGGCCACCGAGGTGTCCTGCTCGTCGCGCATCACCACGCCCGCGGCCGCCCAGCGGTCGAGGACGTCCTGGTGCCAGTCCTCGTCGTACCAGTCGAGCAGCGACTGGGCGATCGTCGGGCCGACGCCCTCCACCTGCGACAGCGTCGCCACGACGGCGGCCCGGTCGGCGTCGAGCACCGCGCGCAGCGCCGCCATCGAGCCGAAGCGGGTCGCGAGGGCGCGGGCCGCCGTCGGGCCGACGTTGCGGATCGAGAGCGCCACGAGCACGCGCCAGAACGGCTTGGTCTTCGCGGCGTCGAGCTCGTCCAGCAGCGTGAGGGCCTGGGCCGACGGCGCCCACGGCTCGAGCTCACGGCCTTCGGCGGCGGCTGCGGTGCGCTGCGCCTTCGTGTAGCTCAGGACGCGCCGGAACGGGGCGCGGCGGCGGACCACCCCGTCGTCGTCGGCGCGCGGCTCGCCCGTCTCGGGGTCGCGGACGACGACCTCCACCGCCGCGAGCCGGGCCAGGCT
>JAEZBT010000358.1 GCA_023426865.1 Actinomycetes bacterium | reverse complement strand
CGAGCTGCGCGGACGGCACCTCGAGGCGCGCGGCGAGGATCTCGGTGCGCATCGAGACCTTGGCCTCCGACTTCACCTTGCGCAGGGCCGCGAGCGCGCGCCCGGCCGCCGGCAGACCGGCCGGCCCGACGCCGTCGGCCGCCTCGCGCAGGGGAGCGGCGACCGGCCAGGGCGCCAGGTGCACCGTGCCCTCACGCCACCACGACCAGACCTCCTCGGTCGCGAACGGCAGCGTCGGCGCGAGCAGCCGCAGGAGCGTGTCGAGCGCGAGGCCCAGCGCCGAGCGCGCCGACGCCGTCGCCTCCGCCGTCCACTTCTCGCCGCCGTAGGCGCGGTCCTTGACCAGCTCGAGGTAGTCGTCGCAGAACGTCCAGAAGAACGTCTCTGTCGCCTCGAGCGCGCGCGTGTGGTCGTAGGACTCGAACGCGTCGGTCGCGACGTCGACGACGTCGGCCAGGGCGGCGAGCATCGCGCGGTCCAGCGGCGCGGTGACGTCCGCCGGCGACGCCGCGGCGCCCTCGGTGATGCCGAGCACGAACTTGCTCGCGTTGAGCACCTTGATCGCCAGGCGGCGGCCGATCTTCATCTGGCCGACCTCGAACGCGGCGTCCGTACCCAGCCGCGCCGACGCGGCCCAGTACCGGACGGCGTCGGAGCCGTGCTCGACGAGCAGGCCCATGGGCGTCACGACGTTTCCCTTGGACTTGCTCATCTTCTTGCGGTCGGGGTCGAGGATCCATCCGCTGATCGCCGCGTGCTTCCACGGGAGCGAGCCGTGCTCCAGGTGCGAGCGGACGACCGTCGAGAACAGCCAGGTGCGGATGATGTCCTGGCCCTGCGGGCGCACGTCCATCGGGAAGACCCGGGCGAACAGGTCCGGGTCGCGCAGCCAGCCGCCGGCCACCTGCGGGGTGAGCGACGACGTCGCCCAGGTGTCCATGACGTCCGCCTCGCCGACGAACCCGCCGGGCACGCCCCGCTGCTCCGCCGTGTAGCCGGCCGGGACCTCCGAGCTCGGGTCGACGGGCAGGGCGGCCTCGTCCGGGACGATCGGGTGGTCGTGGTCGACGGTGCCGTCCTCGAGCACCGGGTACCACAGCGGGATCGCGACGCCGAAGAAGCGCTGGCGGGAGATCAGCCAGTCGCCGTTGAGGCCGTTCACCCAGTTCTCGTAGCGGACCCGCATGAAGTCCGGGTGGAAGGCCAGCTCGCGGCCGCGACCGAGCAACGCCTCGCGCAGCCCGACGCCGGCGCCCTCCTCGCGCCCGCCGTTGCGGATGTACCACTGGCGCGACGTGACGATCTCGAGCGGCTTGTCGCCCTTCTCGTAGAAGTTCGTCATGCGCAGCGTGGACGTCGGCTCGCCGTCGAGGTCGCCGCTCGCGCGCAGCTGCTCGACGAGCGCGTTGCGGGCTCCGGTCGTGGTCCGGCCCGCCAGCTCCGCGTACGACGCGCGGCCTCGCTCGCTGGTGATCCAGTCCGGGGTCTCGCGCTGCAGGCGGCCGTCCCGGGTGACGACCGACCTCGTCGGCAGCTGCAGCTCGCGCCACCACTGGACGTCGGTGAGATCGCCGAACGTGCAGCACATCGCGATGCCGGCGCCCTTGTCGGGCTCCGCCGCCGGGTGTGCCAGGACGGGGATCTCGATGTCGAACACCGGCGAGGTGACGGTGGTCCCGAACAGGTGCTGGTACCGCTCGTCGTCGGGGTGCGCGATGAGCGCGACCACGGCCGGGATGAGCTCCGGGCGGGTCGTCTCGATGTAGACGGGCGCGCCGTCGGGCCGGTGAAACGCCACGCGGTGGAAGTGGCCCGGGTACTCGCGTGCCTCGAGCTCGGCCTGTGCGACGGCCGTCTGGAAGGTGACGTCCCACAGGCCCGGCGCCTCGGCCTGGTAGGCCTCGCCGCGCGCGAGGTTGCGCAGGAACGCGGTCTGGGCGACCGCGCGGGCGTTCGCGTCGATGGTCTGGTACGTGTTCGACCAGTCCACCGACAGGCCCAGGTGCCGCCACAGGGCCTCGAACTGGCGTTCGTCGTCGACGGTCAGGCGCTCGCAGAGCTCGACGAAGTTGCGGCGCGAGACAGGCACCTGGTCGGCCGGCTTGACGTTCTTGCCGTCCGTCCCGTCGTGCGGCGGGACGAAGTCCGGGTCGTAGGGCAGCGTCGGGTCGCAGCGGACGCCGAAGTAGTTCTGGACGCGGCGCTCGGTGGGCAGGCCGTTGTCGTCCCAGCCCATCGGGTAGAAGACCTCGCGCCCGCGCATCCGCTGGTAGCGCGCGAGCAGGTCGGTGTGCGTGTAGCTGAAGACGTGCCCGACGTGCAGCGAGCCGGAGACGGTCGGCGGCGGGGTGTCGATGGAGAACACCTGCTCGCGCGTGGCCGTCCGGTCGAACGCGTACGTGCCCTGCTCACGCCAGACGGCGTCCCAGCGCTCCTCGAGCCCGTCGAGGCTGACCCTGTCGGGTACCCGTGCCGATACCCCCGACGTGCCCGGTACGGCCGGCGCCGACGAGGTCGGCGATGCGGTCGGGGGCGTCGTGGGTGCCGCGGGGGCGCCAGGGGCGAGGTCGCTCATGGGGCCAGATTGTTCCAGACCCGAGGCCCCGCTCCGCGCCGCGGCGTGCACGCCGGGGGCGGCGGCGGAAGGCGGGGCCTGCCCCGGCTAGGCTGGCCGATCACCGCTGTCCGCCGAGGTGCCGCGGTCGTCGCGCAGGGCGCGCCGACGGGCGCACCGCCCACATGAGGAGCACCATGCCGCGCCCGCTCACCGGACCCACCGTCGAGCCGAGTGCTCCCCGTCGTCCCCTGGTCGTGCGGGCGGTGCTCTCGCTCCTCGTCCTCGCCGGCGCCACGCTCGCCGTGCTCACCTCGTCGCCGACGCTCGGGCTGGACCTGCGCGGGGGCACCCAGGTGGTCCTCGAGACGCGGGACTCGCCCACGACCCAGGCGGACGCCGAGGCGACCGACCGCGCGCTGGAGGTGCTGCGGCGCCGGATCGACGCGCTCGGCGTCGCCGAGCCGACGATCGTCCGGTCGGGGGAGCGGCGCATCGTCGTCGAGCTCCCCGGCCTGCAGGACCCGCGCGCGGCGGTCGAGGCGATCGGCCGGACCGCGCAGCTCACCTTCCACGCGGTCGAGGGGTACGCCCAGCAGGCGCCTCCGCGCGTCGAAGGGGAGCCGGTCGACCCGTCGCAGCCGCTCGTCCTCGCGGACGAGTCGGGCGTGCCGCTCCAGCTGTCCGCGGCGGCCCTGACCGGGGAGTCGGTGACCGGCGCCCGTGCGGCGACCGACCCGTCGCGCGGCCCCGCGTGGTTCGTGGAGATCGATTTCGGCGGAGAGGGCGCCGCCGCGTGGGAGCAGATCACCGCCGCCGCCGCGTGCGTCCCCGACGGCGACCCGCGCCGCCGCGTCGTCATCGCGCTGGACGGTCAGGTCATCACGTCCCCGCAGGTGAACCTCGACGTCCCCTGCAACGTCGGCATCCTCGGCGGGACCACGGCCATCACGGGCAGGTTCGACGCGGCCGAGGCGCGCGAGCTCTCCGCCCTCATCCAGGGCGGTGCGCTGCCGGTGCCCGTCGAGCTCATCGAGCAGCGGACCGTCGGCCCGAGCCTCGGCGCGGCCGCCATCGACGCCAGCGTGCAGGCGATCGCGATCGGCATCCTCCTGACGGCTCTGTTCATCGTGGCGATCTACCGGACGATGGGGCTCCTCGCGATCGTGGCCCTGCTCTGCTACGCCCTCATCGCCTACGCCTCGCTGATCACCCTGGGGGCCACGATCACCCTGCCGGGGCTCGCCGGCTTCGTGCTGTCGGTGGGGATGGCGGTCGACGCCAACGTGCTCGTGTACGAACGCGCCCGTGAGGAACGCATCCTCGCCGGCCGGTCACTGCGCTCGGCGGTGGTGCACGGGTTCCGTCGGGCGTTCTCGGCCATCGCGGACTCGAACGTCACGACCCTCATCTCCGCGGGCCTGCTGTTCTTCCTCGCCTCGGGCCCGGTCCGGGGCTTCGGGGTGACGCTGACCATCGGCGTCCTCGTCTCGTTCTTCTCGGCGCTGGTCATCACGCGGGTCCTCGCGCAGACCGTGGCGTCGTCGCGCCTGCTCGCGCGGCACCCGCGGCTCAGCGGGCTCGACACGCTGGGAGCGTTCCGCCGCCGGGTGACAGGGTGGAGCCCGGACGTGCTGCGGGCGGCCGGTCGCTGGCTCGCCGTCTCGCTCGCCGTCGTCGCGGTCGCGGCGGCGGGTCTGGCGACGCGCGGCGTGGAGCTCGGGGTGGAGTTCACCGGCGGGCGGAGCGTGCAGTACGCCACGCAGGAGCCGATCAGCGCGGACGACGCACGGGAGGCGGTCGCGGCGGCCGGTTTCCCCGGCGCCGTGGTGCAGCAGGCCGGCGACGCCGACATCGCCGTGCGGACGCAGCCGATCGACGACGCCGAGGCCGAGCGGATCCGTGAGGCGCTCGCCGACGCCGCGGGCGGCGCCACCGTCGTCAGCGACGAGCTCATCGGGCCGAGCCTGGGGGACGAGCTCGCCCGCAACGCGATCATCGCGCTGGCCGTGGCCCTCGCGGCGCAGCTGGCCTACCTCGCCGTGCGGTTCCACTGGACGTTCAGCAGCGGCGCCGTCGCATCGCTCGCGACGAACGTCCTCGTCGTGCTCGGGGTGTTCTCGTGGCTCGGCAAGACCCTCGACGGCGTCTTCCTCGCCGCGCTGCTGACGATCATCGGCTACTCGGTGAACGACTCGGTGGTCGTGTTCGACCGGATCCGCGAGACGTGGCGGTCCCGGCACGACGAGCCGTTCCACCGGCTCGCCGGCGAGGCGGTGCTGCAGACGCTCCCGCGGACCGTGAACACCGGCGCCAGCACGCTGGTGGTGCTGCTGGCGCTGCTCTTCCTCGGGGGCAGCTCGCTGGGCGACTTCGCGCTGGCGCTCGTGCTCGGGATCGTCGTCGGGACGATCGGCACCGTGACCGTCGCCGTGCCGCTGACGATCCTCCTGCAGCGCCGGTGGCCGACGGCGGCGCCCGTCCCGGTGGAGAAGAAGCCGCTGCGGCCGCGTGCCGGTGACCGGACGGACGGCGCGGTCGTCTGAGGGTGGGCGCCGGTCATCCCGGCGCGTCCGCCTCGACGGAGCATGTTAAACACTCTTGACATCTTGTCCGGCTTGCTTGACACTCGACATGTCAAAGATTCCTGACATCTGGAGCGTGGGACGTGTCGTACGAGGAGAAGGGCACCTGGGCGTACCTGGTCACCAGCGTCGCCGTGTGGCTCGGGTACGTGGGCGTCGTCGTCCGGCGGGCCGACGGCGGGCCGCTCGCCGAGGTGCCCTACGTGGCGCCCCTGCTGTGGGCCGTGGGCGCGTCGATCGTGGCCAACGTCATCGGCCGCGTGCTCCTCGAGATCGTGCGACCGAGCGAGAGCCACCAGGCCGACGTCCGCGACCGCGACGTGGCCCGCCTCGGCGACTACGTCGGCGGCCTCGTGCTGTCCGTGCTCGTCGCCGGGGTGCTCGCGCTCACGTTGGTCGAGGCCGAGCACTTCTGGATCGCGAACGCGATCTACGCCGCGTTCGTCGTCCAGGTCGTCGTCTCGTCGGTCGTCCGGCTCGTCGCCTACCGCCGGGGCCTGTGATGGGCCGCGCCACCCGCGTCACCAACTCCATCCGCGTGCACCGGGCACGGGGCGACATGACCCAGGCCGAGCTGGCCGAGCGGCTCGGTGTCACCCGGCAGACCGTCATCGCCATCGAGCAGGGCCGCTACTCGCCCTCGCTCGAGATGGCCTTCCAGATCGCCAGGGCCTTCGGGGTCGCCCTGGACGACGTCTTCGCCTACCCCGCCGAGGAGCCGAGATGACCACCACACCCGACGCCGTTCCCGCCGTGCCACCCGAGGCGCCCGTCGGC
>JAEZBT010000287.1 GCA_023426865.1 Actinomycetes bacterium | reverse complement strand
GGGCCGAGCTCGCGCGCTCGCTCGGCGCGCACGTCGTCGTCGACCGCGAGGCGGAGGACGTGACCGCGGGGGAGCGGGTCTTCGACGTCGTCCTCGATGCCGTCGGGACCCTCAGCCTGCGCCGGGTCCGGCGCGTGCTGCGGCCCGGTGGTGTCTACCTGACCACCGTGCCGTCGGCCGGGATCATGTGGCACACGCTCACCGCGGCGCTGCCCGGCCGGCGACGTCGCTGCCGCATCCTCTTCACGGGGCTGCGCCCGGCGCCGGCGAAGGCCGCCGACCAGGCGAGGTTGCTCGAGCTCGCGGCGGCCGGCCGGGTCCGGCCCGTGCTGACCCGCAGCTACCCGCTCGCCGACGCCGTCGCCGCCCACACGCACGTCGACTCGGGCCGCAAGCAGGGAACGGTCGTCCTGACCCCCGGCCGGGTGCACTAGGGGTTCACCCGGAGCGGTGGTGCGGGCCGGGCCGCGACGTCGGCCGATCCGCGTCTGCGCAGGTCAGGCGCGCAGTCTCGCCGCCGGCATAATCCCGGTGACGCGGGCGCGGCACGGGAGGAGACTGTCCGTAGCGGCTACGTGGGAGCGCTACCGCGCGGCGTCCCCGAACGGACCCTGAGCGCCCGCGGGCACGTCTCAGGGGCGGTTCGGGGGCACTCCCTGATCCGGCGCCGGTCGCGCCACGGCCAGGATCGAGCCATCGCGACGAGGACGTCGACATCACCCCAGCATTCCTACGAAGGGAACTCCCGTGCGCCCAGTGACCGTCTACCCCCGAGGTGAAGGCGCGATCGCATCCGCCCGCGGACTGGTCAAGGTCTACGGCTCCGGTGAGACGGCGGTGCGCGCCCTGGACGGCGTCGACGTCGACTTCGCCGCCGGAGAGCTCACCGCCATCATGGGCCCGTCGGGCTCCGGCAAGTCCACGCTCATGCACTGCATGGCCGGCCTCGACACGCTCACCGACGGCACGGTCGTCGTCGACGGCGAGGACCTGAGCCGCATGGGCCAGCGTGGCCTCACCAAGCTCCGCCGCGAGCGGCTCGGCTTCGTGTTCCAGGCCTTCAACCTCATCCCCACGCTCACGGCGGCCGAGAACATCACCCTGCCGCTCGACATCGCCCGCCGCCCGGTCGACCGCGCCTGGTTCGACCTCGTGGTGGAGGCCGTCGGGCTGGGCGACCGCCTCGACCACCGGCCGAGCGAGCTCTCCGGCGGCCAGCAGCAGCGCGTGGCGTGCGCCCGCGCCCTGGTCTCGCGCCCGGCCGTGGTCTTCGCCGACGAGCCCACCGGCAACCTCGACTCGCGCTCGTCGGGCGAGGTGCTCGGGTTCCTGCGCGACTCGGTCGACCAGCTCGGCCAGGCCGTCGTCATGGTCACGCACGACCCGTCCGCGGCGTCGTACGCGCACCGCGTCCTGTTCCTCGCGGACGGCCGGCTGGTCGGGGAGATCGTCGACCCCACCGCTGAGGCCGTGCTCGACGCCCTGCGTGACCTCGGCGCGGCCCGCCGCGACCGCACCCAGCAGCTCGTCGGCGCCGCCGGGGCTGTCGTCGGCGGCCTGCGGTGACCCGGGTCGCGCTGCGGGGGATCCGCAGCCACCTGGGCAGGTTCCTGCTGTCGATCCTCGCGGTGCTGCTGGGTGTGGCGTTCGTCGCCGGCACCTACTCGCTGCGGGCGATGATGGAGAACACCTTCAACGACATCGTCGAGGCCGGCACCAACGGCGACACCTACGTGCGTGGCGTCGAGACCGGCACCGACCAGCAGATGGGCGGCACGCTCCACGCCGACCTCCCGATCGACCTCGAGGACGAGATCCGCGCCGTCGACGGCGTCGCGGGCGTCGTCCCCGACGTCGAGGGCTCCATCGTCCTGGTCGGCAAGGACGGCACCGCCGTCATGAGCAGCGGGCCGCCGAGCTTCGGCCTGGGCATCCACCCGGACGAGCGGGCCGGCACGATCGCCGACGGGCGTATGCCCGAGGGCCCCGGGGAGATCATCCTCGAGACCTCCGCGCTGGAACGCGCGGGGTTGTCCGTGGGCGACACCACGACCGTCGTCATCGCCGGTGAGGTGCGCGAGGTCGACGTCGTCGGCGAGATCGGCTTCGAGGCGACGATGGCCGGCGCGATCATGGTCGGCCTCGACATGGAGACCGCGATCCAGGCCTACGCCCCGGAGCGCACCACGAGCCTGTTCACCGTCTACGCCGAGGACGGCGTCGGCCAGACCGAGCTCATGCGCGACGTCGACGCGGCGCTCGCCGGGTCGGCATCGGCGGCGGACCTCGACGTCCTGACCGGCGACCAGATGCGCGACAGCAACCGCGACCAGTGGGAGTCCATGCTGGGCTTCATCTCGACCTTCCTGCTGATCTTCGCGGCGATCGCCCTGTTCGTCGGCACGTTCATCATCAGCAACACGTTCCAGATGGTCGTCCGGCAGCGGCAGCGCGAGTTCGCGATGCTGCGGGCCGTCGGCGCCTCGCCCAGCCAGGTCTTCGCCTCCGTGCTCGGCCAGGCCGCCGCGGTCGGCGTCATCGGCTCGCTGCTCGGTGTGGGCGCCGGCCTCGGCCTGGTGACCGTGCTGCGCAGCGTGTTCGCCGGGATGGGCATGGAGATGTCCGGCGACATCCCGATCGACGGCTTCACGATCACCATCTCGCTCATCACCGGCACGCTCGTCAGCCTCGTGGCCGCGCTCGTGCCGGCCCGGCGGGCCGCGCTGACCGCGCCCGTCGAGGCGATGCGCGACGAGGTCGCCACCAGGGACGGCTCGTCCAAGGTCCGCACAGCCCTCGGCGGCGTGCTCCTGGCGGGCGGCATCGCCGCGGTCGCCACGGCAGCGGTCTCGGTCCCCGACAACGCAGGCTCGCTGCTCGGGCTCGGTGCGGTCGGGATCATCGTGGCGATGCTCATGCTGGCGCCGGTCATGGTCCCGTCGGCGCTGTCGGTCCTCGCCGCGCCCGTCGTCAGGCTGGGCAGGCCGCTCGGCGGGCTGGCGCGCGGCAACGTCGCGCGGCACCCCAAGCGGACCGCGAGCACCGCGGGCGCGCTGATGATCGGCATGGCGCTGGTCGGCGCGGCGTCCGTCATGGCGGCCTCGACGCAGGCTTCGGTGCGCGCCGTCGTCGACAACCAGTCCAAGACCGACCTGATCCTGCAGTCGGCCACCTGGGACGTCCCGCGCGAGCTCGTCGCCGAGCTGCCCGGCGTCGACGGCATCGGGCGCGTGGACGCCCTGCGCATCGGCACCGAGGCGAGCATCGACGGCGAGTCCTCGCCGGTGATCGGGGTGCCGGAGGGGTTCTTCGCGGAGACCCTCGAGGTGCCGTTCGAGTCGGGCGACGCCGACTCGCTCGCGCCGGGCAGCGTCGTCGTGCAGATGGAGGAGGCGGAGGAGAACGGCTGGGCCGTGGGCGACACGATGACGGTCGCGGGCGGCGCCGGCGAGGTCGAGCTGACGATCGCTGGGGTCTTCGACTCCGGGATGCTCGGCCTGCCGGTGGTCATGGAGGCGAGCGACTTCGACGCCGCGATCCTGCCACAGGAGACGATGACGGACACGGTGTTCGTCGACGTCGGTGCCGGGACGGCCGTCGAGGACCTGCGCGCGGGGATCACCGAGCTGGCCAAGCCGTACGTCGTGGTCTCGGTCATG
Source organism: Actinomycetes bacterium (assembly GCA_023426865.1). GTDB lineage: Bacteria > Actinomycetota > Actinomycetes > Actinomycetales > Cellulomonadaceae > Actinotalea. Next base: position 2,171 of record JAEZBT010000287.1, on the reverse strand, counting down.
GACGGCGAGGAGTTCGGCGACGCGATGGCCGACCAGGTCAACCAGGTCCTGGTCATCCTGTACGCCCTGCTCGGCCTGTCGATCGTCATCGCGGTCCTCGGCATCGTGAACACGCTGGCGCTGTCGATCTCGGAGCGCACACGGGAGATCGGCCTGCTCCGTGCCGTCGGCCTCGGCCGGCTGCAGCTGGCGACGGTCGTGACGATCGAGTCGGTGCTGACGGCGGTGTTCGGCACAGTGCTCGGCATCGGGGTCGGCGCGGGTCTCGCCGCGACGCTGCCGACGATCTTCGCCGACGAGGGGCTGACCTCCCTCGTCATTCCGTGGGGCTCGCTCGTGACCCTGCTCGGGCTCGCGGTCGTGGTCGGCGGTGTGGCCGCGGTGTGGCCGGCCGTCCGGGCCGCCCGCATGGACGTCCTCGAGGCGATCGCCTACGAGTGACAACAACGTGCGGGGTGCCGTCCGGTGGGAGGGACCGGCGGCGCCCCGCACGGAACGTGCGTTCCCCCGGCCCGGCCGGCTCGCACGCGAGCAGGTCGGGCCGGACGCGTAGGGTTCGGATCACGCGGCCGTCACCGACGCGCGGCCGGGCCGAGCGCAAGGGGACGTGGATGGCGGGCTTGACCATCGGCTACGCGGCGGCGCTGGAGCAGTTCGCACCGACCGAGATCCTCGACCTCGCGGTGCACGCGGAGGAGCACGGCTTCTCCGGTGTCATGGCCGCCGACCACTTCCAACCGTGGGTGCCGGCGCAGGGGCAGAGCTCGTTCGTCTGGAACGTGCTGGCGGCCCTCGGCGAGCGGACGCGCGGCGACCTCGGCCCGGGCGTGACGGCGCCGACCTTCCGCTGGCACCCGGCGATGGTCGCGCAGGCCTCCGCGACGCTCGCCGCGATGTACCCCGGGCGGCACTGGCTGGGGCTCGGTTCGGGGGAGGCCCTCAACGAGCACATCCTCGGCACCTACTGGCCCGAGGCGCCCGAGCGCATCAACCGGATGTTCGAGGCCATCGAGATCATCAGCAAGCTCTTCGCGGGCTCGCTGGCAGGCAAGGACGTCAAGCACGCGGGGACGTACTACAAGCTCGAGTCGACCCGCCTGTGGACGATGCCGGAGACGCCGCCGGAGATCCTCGTCGCCACCGCCGGCCCGGTGACCGCGAAGCGGGCCGGTCGCCACGCCGACGGGCTCATCACCGTGGGCGCCCCGCTCGAGAAGATCGCGGGCCTCTTCGCGAGGTTCGACGAGGGCGCGCGCGAGGCCGGCAAGGACCCGTCCACGATGCCGCGCGCGCTCCAGGTGCACCTCTCGTGGGCCGCGACCGACGAGGAGGCCCTGGCGAACGCGCTCGACCAGTGGCCCAACGGGGGCATGAAGTTCCCCAAGGGCGACATCCGCTCACCGCACGACTTCGAGCAGATGGCGCGGCTCGTCCGGCCGGAGGACTTCGAGGGCCGCATGGTGATCTCGGCCGATCCCGACGTCCACCGCGCCGAGCTGCAGCGGTACGTCGACCTGGGCTTCGACCGCGTGTACCTGCACAACGTCGGCCGCAACCAGCGGGAGTGGATCGAGGTCTTCGGCCGCGAGGTGCTGCCGAAGCTGCACCGGTGACCGCCCAGCCGCCCGCGCCCGAGGGGCTCGCGGCCTGGGCGCCCCCTGGCATGCCCGAGGTCCGGCCGGGTGACGACCTGGCCCGCCTCGTCGGCGACGCCGTGGCGGCCGCGGGCGGGCTCGCGGACGGCGACGTCGTCGCGGTCACCAGCAAGGTCGTGTCGAAGGCCGAGGGACGGGTCCTGGCGGCGGCCGACCGCGAGGCCGCGATCACCGACCAGACGGTCCGCGTCGTCGCGACCCGCGAGCGCCCCGGCCAGCCGCCCCTGCGCATCGTCGAGAACCCCCTGGGCCTGGTCATGGCCGCGGCGGGCGTCGACGCCAGCAACACCCCCGAGGGGACGGTCCTCCTGCTGCCGACCGACCCCGACGCGTCGGCGCGCGCGCTGCGTCGTGCCCTGGCGGACCGGTTCGGCGTCCGCGTGGCGGTCGTGGTCACCGACACCGCCGGCCGCCCGTGGCGTGAAGGGCTCGTGGACATCGCCGTCGGGGCGGCCGGCCTGGCGGTCCTCGACGACCTGCGCGGCAGCACCGACGGGCACGGCCGACCCCTCACGG
>JAEZBT010000216.1 GCA_023426865.1 Actinomycetes bacterium | reverse complement strand
CCGCCGCTCGACGCAAGCAAGGGGGCGTCCAACGAACCCACGTTCGTTCGTCGGACGCACCCTTGTCAGAGCTCGAAGGAAGGACGGGCCGATGGTCAAGGGCGTGATCCTCGCGGAGAGCCTGCGGACCGAAGCTGAGCTCGCGCTGGACGGCTTCACCGTCACCGTGGTCCGCCGCGACGTCGGGGACGGGGCCGTCGGTGGGCAGCCGACCGTCTGGACGTTCCTGGAGATCGAGGGGCCCGACGACGGCGCCGACCTGCTCGCCGACGCCCTGGCCGAGTCCCTGTCCGCGGAGGGCGGCTGGTACGCCGACTTCGGCGTCGCAAGTGACCACGTCGTCGTCTTCGCGGGCCGGGTGTTCCGGTACCGCAACGGTGACGCGGCAGCCCGTGCCGAGGTGGCGGAGTACGCACGACGCTTCGGTGTGCCGGAGCACCAGCTCGACTGGCGGGAGTCGGACGGCTCGGCGGCCGAAGGAGAGGTCCAGGCGTTCTGGGAGATGGCAAGAGGCCGGGCGAAGCTCGGACGCCTCGACGTCGTGACGGGCGGGACGGTGGCCTCGACCGTCCCGCCGCCCGCGTGGTCGTTCGGGGACAACCCGCGGCTGGCCGACGACCTGCTCGGACTCGTGCTCGCGGGGGAGAAGACCGGCACCTCGACGGCCCTCGCAGAGCTTGCCGCCACCGGTGAGCCCGTGCCGGAGGTGGGCGAGCTGTCGATCATCCTCGACGGGGCCGGGCACCCGCGCGCGCTCATCCGGACGACGGCGGTGCGGCGCAGCCGTTTCGGCGACGTCGACGAGGCCTTCGCTGCGAGCGAGGGGGAGGCCGACCGCACGCTCGCGAGCTGGCGTCGTGAGCACGAGCGGTACTGGCGGCGCACCCTTGCCCGCACGGGCGTGGAGGTCGACGACGACCTCGAGGTGCTGCTGGAGACCTTCGAGGTGCTCTACCCGTCGACGCCCCGGCATTGACGCGCGGGAAGTCGTGCAAATAGGCCGGGATGCGAGACGTACCGTCCCGTCAGATGGACGAAGGCTAGGGTCGACGACATGGTGAACAGCGTGCGGCTCGCGGTCGTCAGGGGTGACGGGATCGGGACCGAGGTGGTCGAGGAGGGTCTGAAGGTCCTCGACGCCGCAGTCGGCTCGGACGTCGCGATCGCGACCACGGAGCTCGACCTGGGCGCCCGGCGCTGGCACGCCACGGGGGAGACCCTGAGCGAGGCGGACCTCGAGACCATCAAGGGCCACGACGCGATCCTGCTCGGCGCCATCGGCGACCCGAGCGTCCCGTCCGGCGTCCTCGAGCGCGGGCTGCTCCTGCGGCTGCGCTTCGCGCTGGACCACTACGTCAACCTGCGTCCCGGCCGCCTGTACCCGGGCGTGCGGTCGCCGCTGGCCGAGCCCGGCGACATCGACTTCGTCGTCGTCCGCGAGGGCACCGAGGGTCCGTACGTCGGCAACGGCGGCACCATCCGCCAGGGCACGCCGCACGAGGTCGCGAACGAGGTCAGCGTCAACACCGCGTTCGGCATCGAGCGCGTCGTCCGCGACGCGTTCGCCCGGGCCCAGGCGCGGCCGCGCAAGCACCTCACGCTCGTGCACAAGCACAACGTGCTCGTGCACGCGGGCGACCTGTGGCGCCGGACGGTCGAGGCTGTGAACGCCGAGTTCCCCGAGGTGACCACCGACTACCTGCACGTCGACGCGGCGACGATCTTCATGGTCACCAAGCCGTCGCGGTTCGACGTGATCGTCACCGACAACCTGTTCGGCGACATCCTCACCGACCTGGCCGGCGCCGTCGTGGGCGGCATCGGGCTCGCGGCCTCGGGGAACATCAACCCCGACCGCACGTTCCCGTCGATGTTCGAGCCGGTGCACGGCTCGGCCCCGGATATCGCGGGCCAGGGCAAAGCCGACCCGACGGCCACCATCCTGTCGGTCGCCATGATGCTCGAGCACCTGGGCCTGGCCGACGCGGCCGCCCGGGTCGAGGCCGCCGTCGCCGCCGACCTGGCGGAGCGCGGGGACCGAGTACGGACCACGGCCGACGTGGGCTCGGAGATCGCCGCCCGCCTGCGGGGCTGACCGCCCCGGGGCCCTTCCCCACCCGTGTCGGCCGTCCCGCCGAACCGCCCGAAGCGACCCAGGGACCCGACATGACCAGCACAGCCACACCTGCACCACGCCCGACGACGCCCGCGTTCGCCGTCGCGCGCACGACGGCGGCCCGGCCCGCCGATGAGAGGGCCGCCGCCCTCGTCGCTCTCGCCTCGTCCGGAGGCTTCGGCGAGGTGTTCACCGACCACATGGCCCGCATCACCTGGACCGCCGACGCCGGGTGGTCCGGCCACCGCGTGGAGCCGTACGCGCCGCTCGCGCTGGACCCGGCAGCCGCCGTCCTGCACTACGGGCAGGAGATCTTCGAGGGTCTGAAGGCCTTCCGGCACCCCGACGGCTCGGTCTGGACCTTCCGACCCGAGGCCAACGCCGAGCGGTTCGTGCGTTCCGCCCGGCGCCTCGCGCTGCCCGAGCTGCCCGTCGCCGACTTCGTCGCCTCGCTCGAGGCGCTCGTCGCTGTGGACGAGCCGTGGGTGCCGAGCGCACCGGAGACGAGCCTGTACCTGCGGCCGTTCATGATCGCGTCGGAGGCGTTCCTCGGGGTGCGACCGGCCCGCCGGATCGACTACCTCGTCATCGCCTCGCCCGTCGGGCCGTACTTCGCCGCCGGGCTCGCCCCCGTCTCGATCTGGGTGGAGCGCGAGCAGCGCCGGGCCGGCCCGGGCGGGACCGGCGCCGCGAAGTGCATGGGCAACTACGCGGCGTCGCTCGCGGCGCAGCAGGTGGCGTACGCCCACGGCTGCGAGCAGGTCTGCTTCCTCGACGGGGAGGAGAACCTCGAGGAGCTCGGGGGCATGAACGTGGTGCTCGTGCTGGCCGACGGCTCCGCCGTGACGCCCTCCCTCGGGACGATCCTCGCCGGGGTGACGCGTGACGCGGTGCTGACGATCCTCCGGGACGCCGGCCACGACGTCGTCGAGCGACCGTTGCCGCTCGCGGAGGTCCACGCGGGGCTGGCCGACGGGACGGTCCGCGAGGCGTTCGCGTGCGGCACCGGCGCCGTCGTGAGCCCCATCGGGCGACTGGTCGGCGAGGGCTTCGACCTGCCGGTGGCGGATGGCGGGATCGGACCCGTCACCGCGGCCGTGCGCCGGGAGCTGACGGACATCCAGTACGGCCGGGTCGCCGACACCCGCGGCTGGCTGCACCGCCTGGTGTGAGCCGGGCATGAGGACGGGTAACGTCGGCACGGATTCCGCGGGTCAGGCCTCGACGACGACGGCTTCGATCGAGGTGGCGGCCCGCCACGAAGGGAACGAGATGAGCACCACGGCACGTGAGACCACCGCCGACGCGTTCGAGCGTCGCCTCACCACGACGCCCCGGTCGGCGGAGGAGCGGCAGCGCCTGATCGCGCAGCCGACGTTCGGCACGGTGTTCACCGACCACATGGCGCGGGTGGCCTGGACTGCCGACGGCGGCTGGGATGACCGGCGGGTGGAGCCCTACGGGCCCCTGCTGCTGGACCCGGCGGCCGCCGTCCTGCACTACGGGCAGGAGATCTTCGAGGGACTCAAGGCGTACCGGCACGCCGACGGCTCGGTCTGGACCTTCCGGCCGTGGGCGAACGCCGCGCGCTTCGCGCAGTCGGCGCGGCGCCTCGCGCTGCCCGAGCTGCCGGCCGAGGACTTCCTCGGGTCGATCGAGGCGCTCGTCGCCGCCGACCTCGACTGGGTTCCCGGCGCCGACGAGACCAGCCTGTACCTGCGGCCGTTCATGTTCGCGTCCGAGGCGTTCCTCGGCGTGCGGCCGGCACGGGCCGTCGACTACCTGCTCATCGCCTCGCCCGTCGGCCCGTACTTCGCGGGCGGCGTGAAGCCGGTCTCGATCTGGGTCTCGCAGGAGTACAACCGTTCGGGCCCCGGCGGGACGGGTGCGGCGAAGTGCGGCGGCAACTACGCGGCGTCGCTGCTCCCGCAGCAGGAGGCCTACGCGCGGGGCTGCGAGCAGGTGTGCTTCCTCGACGCCGCCACCGGGACCCAGCTCGAGGAGCTGGGGGGCATGAACGTGTTCGTGGTGCACGCGGACGGGCACGTGGAGACGCCGGCCCTGACCGGCTCGATCCTCGAGGGCGTCACGCGGTCGTCCATCCTCACGCTCCTGCGCGAGGATGGACGCGACGTCGTCGAGGGCACGGTGCACCTCGACGACCTCCGCGCGGGCCTCGCGTCCGGCGCCGTCGCGGAGGTGTTCGCGTGCGGTACGGCCGCGGTGGTGACACCGATCGGCCGGCTCGCCGGCGCCGACTTCGACCTCACCGTGGCCGACGGCGCCACCGGCCCCGTGACGGCCGCCGTGCGCTCGCGGCTCACGGACATCCAGTACGGCAGGGCCGAGGACCCGCACGGCTGGATGTACCGCCTGGCCTGACCTGCCGCCTGACGGAGCGAAGGGCCCGACGCCGTGGCATCGGGCCCTTCGTCGTTCGTCGTGAGCCGGCTCAGGCCGACAGCGGCAGCCGCTGGTGTGGCACCTCGGGAGCGTCGTCGAGCACCGCGTAGAAGGTGTCACCGAGCTCGTCGACGACGACCACCGCGCGCGCCCCGCAGACGCACACGTGGTCGGGCCAGGAGTCCTCGAACCAGACGCAGACGTGTGTGCTCATGGCCGCGACGGTAGACCCGGCCACCGACACCCCCACGGACCTGCCCCCGGCGTGGCGTGTGTCGATCATGGGGTCACCAGGCGACGGCGACGATGCCCTCCTCCGTCTCGCCGTCCGGGCCCCAGGTCGACCGTCCGAGCTCCACGACCCCGTCGCGGCCCACGAGGAAGAGGACCGAGGTCGACACGCCGGAAGCGCTCCGCCAGTCGGCGAAAGCGAGACTCCCGTCCGACCCCGTCGCGACGACCCGGTCGACGTCGAAGCCCGGGATCTCGAGCCGTTCGAGCACGGAACCGCTGATGGGGTCCACGACTGCCGCGAACGCGTCCACACTGCCCGGGCCGCCGGTCTCCCACGTCGGAGCCGGGTCGGTCGGCTCCGTCCCGACCTCCGGTCCGCGCGCGTGGACCGCCACGGCCAGGCGCCCGTCCGGGAGCACCATCGGCTGAGCCCACGACTGGAGCGGGTCCTTCGGCGACACGGCCATCGTGGCCTCGTCGAGGAGGGTGTCGGTCGCGGGGTCGATCACGAGGAGCCGTTCTCCGAACGGCGCGTCGACCCAGCCCGTGTGGAGGTAGATGCGGGTGCCGTCTGCCGACCAGGCCGGGTTCCCCACAGCCCTCGCTCCCTGGCTGTCCCAGAGGTCCATGACCGACCTGGTCGCACCGTCGATGAGGCTGAGCGTCGTGACGGCGTTGACCTCGATCGACGCGTCCTCGCTGGTGGGCGCCTCCCGGCTCCTCGCCTGCGAGACGAACGCGAGCGTGGCACCGCCGGGCGCCAGTGCCGGGCTTCGCCCGCGAGCGACGTCCACGACGGTCGCGTCGGCGACGGTGACGCGCTGCACGGTCCCCGGCCACTGCGGGTCACCCCAGTCGGTCGCCTTCGTGACGTAGACGTGTCCACGTTCGCGGTCGACTGCCAAGGGGCCGACCCAGTCGGGGTCCGCCTGGATCCGGCGGAGCACCGCTCCGGTGCTGGGGTCAAGCTCCACGAGCTCGCCCGAGGCGGTGAGCGCGATCGGCGACTCAGCAGGTGGGGTCTGCGAGGGCTCGTTCCGGGCCGTCGTCGGCTCCGGCGACGACTGGGTCGGCGCGGGCTGCGGAGTCTGCGCAGGGGGCGGAGTCTGCGCAGGGGGCGGTGTCGTGCGGTCCCCTGCGGCGTAGACCGCTGCCCCGACGGCGAGCACGACTGCGGTGCTCATGACGGCGACGCCAGTGGTGCGGGCGGTGCGGGCACGTCGCACACGGGCGAGAACCACGTCGGTCGGGACCGCCTCGACGGGGACGGGCGGCATCGTGCTCAGGCCGCGCAGGTGGGTGCGCAGGTCGAACTCCATCTCAGCTCCTCCCTCGGGTCGTGACGCGCAGGGCGTCGGGGTCGGGCTCGCGCAGGGACGGCATGGGTCCCAGGCGTTGCTCGAGGCGTCCGATCGCGTTGTGCAGGTAGCGCTTGACGGTGCCCTGGGCCAGGCCCATCTGCTCGGCGATCTCGGGCACCGTGAGGTCGTCGAAGTACCGCAGGACCACGGCGGTGCGCTCCTGGGGTGCCAGGGTCGCCAGGGCGGTGTGCAGGTCGAGGTGGGCGGCGGTGTCGTCCCCCGCGGCGGTGTCGGGCGTGGCGACGAGGTGCCTCAGCCGTGCCAGGTGCCGGCGCCGACGGGCGTCGTCGATGTGGAGGGTCACGATGGCCCGCCGGACGTACGCCTCGGCGATCTCCACGTCGGGCTGGTCGCGGAACCTGACGAAGACCTTGACGAGCGCGTCCTGCACGAGGTCCTGGGCGGCTGCGACATCGCCCGTGAGCAGGTACGCGAACCGCACCAACGCATCGCCGCGCCGTCGGGCGAGCTCGGCGACGACCTCGTCGCGCTGGCGTTGTCGCATCGTCTGCCCCCGGTCCTGTCGTCTCCCACCGCCACCCCCTCAACGAGCGGTGCGCGCGGATCGTTGTACGTGCCCCTGCCGGGACGATCATCGCCTTCGCGTCGGCCGGCCACCTGCGTGCGTGGCCCGTGTCGCCCCGCCGCTGCGCGAGGATGGGCCGATGACCGCCGAGGACGCCCGCGTCGACCTCACCGTCGACGACCTGCGCGTGGTGAGCGCGTTCGCCGCGGCCTGCGCTCGGCCGGCGCTCGAGGTCGTCGCGGCGGCCCGGCC
>JAEZBT010000192.1 GCA_023426865.1 Actinomycetes bacterium | reverse complement strand
CCCGGGACCCGCGGAGCTCGACGACCACGTCCACGGACCTCTCGAGGTCGGTGATCGTCAGCGAGACGTGGCACGCCCCGCCCGCGACGCTGGCGGACGCGGAGATCGTCGCCAGCTCGCCGTCGGGCAGCTCGCGCACGGCCGCGGGCGCCCGGACGTGCACCGGCACCGACGTGGCGTCGTGGTGCACGGCGTTCATCTCGAACACGTGGAACGTGGGCGTGCGGACGAGGGACCCGTCGTCGGGGTCCGTGAGCAGCATGGCCTGCAGGCCGTTGACCGTCTGGGCGATGTTCGCCATCACGACCCGGTCGGCCAGCCGGTGGAAGACGTCGAAGTGCAGCGATGCGACCAGGGCGTCGCGCATGGTGTTCTGCTGGAACAGGAAGCCCGGGTTGGTCCCCGGCTCGACGTCCCACCACGTGCCCCACTCGTCGACGACCAGGCCGATCTCGCGGTCGGGGTCGTAGGTGTCCATCACGGCGATGTGGCGGCGCAGGATCGGCTCGACCGCCTGCGCGCGACGGATCGTGCGCCAGTAGGCGGCGTCGTCGAACCCGGTCGCCGGGCCCTTGTCCGTCCAAGTGCCACCGATCGTGTAGTAGTGCACCGACAGCGCCTCGAACGGCAGGGTCGGGAACTGCGCGGCCTTCGTGTCCGCCACCGCGCGCATGAGCGCCTCGGTCCAGGCGTAGTCGTCCTCCGACGCGCCGGCGGCGATCCGGTACAGGCGGTTGTCCCCGTGGTTCTTGCAGAACGTGGCGTACTGGCGCGCGAGGTCGGCGTACGCCGCCGGGCGCATGCTGCCGCCGGCGCCCCACGGCTCGTTCCCGCGCCCCCAGCACGGCACGCGCCACGGCTCGTCCCGGCCGTTCGCGCGGCGCAGGTCGACCATCGGGGAGGAGCCGGCGCGGGTGAGGTACTCGACCCACTCGCTCATCTCACGCACCGTGCCCGAGCCGACGTTGCCCACCACGTAGGGGTCGGCGCCGAGCAGCTCGCACAGGGCGAGGAACTCGTGCGTGCCGAAGTGGTTGTTCTCCTCGACGTTGCCCCAGTGCGTGTTCACCATCCGCGGGCGCTGGTCCCGCGGCCCGATGCCGTCACGCCAGTGGTACTCGTCGGCGAAGTTGCCGCCCGGCCAGCGCAGGTTCGGGATCGACAGCTCGCGCAGCGCCTGGACGACGTCCGCCCGGATCCCTCCGACGTTCGGGATCGGCGAGTCCTCGCCCACCCAGAAGCCGCCGTAGACGCACGCCCCGAGGTGCTCGGCGAAGTGCCCGTAGACGTGGCGGGAGATCACCGGGCCCGGGATGTCGGCGTTGACGATGACGGTGGCGTCGGACACGACAGGCCTTTCGAGTGGTTCGGTGCGGTGCGCTGGTGCCCGGCGCGGTCCGCGTGCAGGCGAGGGCCTGCCGGACCGGCGGCGTGACCCGCCCACGAGGGGCGGGCCACGCCGTCGTTCAGCCCTTGACGGCCCCGGTGAGACCACCGACGATGCGGCGCTCGAAGAGGCTGAAGAAGGCCAGTGCCGGCAGCATCGCCAGCGAGGTGAAGGCGAGCACCCGCGCCGTGTCCACGGAGTACCGCGACGCGAACGCCTGCACGCCGAGCGGCAGCGTGTAGCTCTGGTCGTTGTTCAGGATGAACAGCGGGAGCAGGTAGCTGTTCCAGCTGCCGATGAACGCCAGGATCCCGACCGTGATGACGCCGGGCAGCGACAGCGGCAGGACCATCCGCCAGAAGAAGCCGAGCCGGCTGCACCCGTCGATGGCGGCGGCCTCCTGCAGCTCGTGCGGGATCGCCCGCAGGAACGGCACGAGGATGATCACCGTCATCGGCAGGCCGAACGCGATCTGCGGCAGGATGACGCCGCCGAGCTCGTTCATGAGGCCGATCGAGCGGACCATGATGTACAGCGGCGTGATGGCCACGGTCATCGGGAACATCAGGCCTGCCGCGTAGAGCGAGTAGAGCGCCGCCCGGCCACGGAAGTTGTAGCGCGCCAGGGCGAAGCTCACCATGAGCCCCAGGCCGACCACACCGATGGTCGTCGTCACCGCGGCGATCGTCGAGTTGCCCACCTGCCGCCAGAACATGTCGCCCTTGAGGATGTCGACGTAGTTCTGCAGCTGCCACGGGTCGGGCAGACCCGATGGGTCGGTGGTGATCTGCGCGTTCGTCCGGAAGCCGCCGATGATGATGTAGACGACGGGCGCCAGCATCGCGAGGATGAGCAGCACGGCCACGAGGTAGACGGACCAGTGTGCTCGCTTGAGACCGCCCCGCGGTGGCTTGCGCGCGGGACGGGGTGCCGGCCGGTCGCTGCTGAGCGGCGGCGGGGCGACGGTCTGAGCGGCCATCAGCGGGCACCTCCCGTGATCGCGCCCTCGGTGTCCCGACGGAGCACGAATCGCTGGTAGAGCAGCGCGGCGATCATCGAGATCAGGAAGATCACCACGGCGACCGCGTTCCCGTAGCCGAAGCTGCCGGCGTTACGGCCGTAGGAGACCATGTAGGTCGCCATCGTCGAGGTTCCCGCGGTCGACGCGATGTACTGCCCCCAGATGATGTAGACGAGGTCGAACAGCTGGAGCGAGCCGATCATCGACAGGAACGCCCAGATCCGCATCGTGGGACCGAGGAGCGGCAACGTGATGCGCCGCTGGACCTGCCAGTAGGAGGCGCCGTCGATCTGGGCGGCCTCGTACAGCTCGTCGGGGATGCCCTGCAGGCCGGCGAGGAAGATGATGACGGCGAAGCCGACGTACTTCCACGTGATGATGCCCATCAGGGTCCAGATGGCGGTGTCGGGGTTCGACAGCCACTCCGTCTGGATGTTCTCCAGGCCCATCTTGCCGAGCAGGTCGTTCACGGCGCCGTTGCTCTGGAGCATGAGGCCCCAGCCGGTGCCGACGACGACCTCGGCGATGACGTACGGGACGAAGATGAGCACCCGGATGAGCGACTGGCCGCGCATCTTGCGGTTGAGCAGCAGGGCCAGGCCGATGGCGATCGGGCCCTGGATCACGAGCGACATCACGACGATGAACGCGTTGTGCTTGAGCGCGTCGTGGAACAGGGGGTCCTTGAGGATCGTGATGTAGTTCTGGAACCCGATGAAGTCGGTCGCCGGGCCGTAGCCCGACCACTTGTAGAAGCCGTAGTAGCCCGCCATCGCCACCGGGAAGATGACGAACGTCAGGAAGACGAGGGTGGCGGGACCGGTGAGCGCCGCGATCTCCAGGCGTTCGGCCCATCCGAGGCCGCGGCGCGGCGGGGGGGGCGGGGGCGACGCGATGTCGCCCCCGCCGGCCGTGAGATCCACGCGCGAGCCCTTCGCGGGGCGTGAGCTCTCGCTGATGGATGTCATCTGTCAGTCAGTCCTCAGCCCCGGGCCGCAGCTTCCTTGACCGCGTCCACGATGCCAGCGGCGTCACGCGTGCCCGCGAGCATGTCGACGACGGCGATGTTCAGCGCGTTGCCGACGTTCTGGCCGTAAACCGTGTCGAGCCACTGCGAGGCGTACGGAGCAGCGTTCCAGGCCTCGAGCACGCTCTGCAGGTAGGGCTCCTCGATGACGGCCTGGGCCTCGGTGTTGACGACCGGAGCCTGGAAGGCCTCGTAGTAGGCCTCCTGCACCTCGGTGCGCGCGATGTAGTTCAGGAAGTCGGCGCACGCGGGCGGAGCGTCCGCGGAGCAGGAGTAGCCGTCGACGCCACCGAGCATCGAGCCGGGCTCACCCTCGCCACCCTCGACGTCCGGGAACTGGAACCAGCCGAGGTCGGGCAGCGGCTGCTGGTCCGGGGTCAGCGAACCGATGACGCCGGGGTTCCACGCGCCCATGAGCTCCATGGCCGCCTGGTGGTTGGCGAGCAGACCCGCGGACGAGCCGGCGCCCTGCTGGGCGGAGGTCGTCAGGAAGCCGTCGTTGAACGGCTGCGTGTCGGCGAAGGCCTTGAGGTTCTCGGCCGCGTCGATCCAGCACTGGTCGTCGAAGTTCATCTCCTGGCCGGCAGCCTCGAGGGTCTCGGCGCTGCAGGCGTCCAGGGCGAAGAAGTAGTACCAGTGCGCGGCAGGCCACGCGTCCTTGGCACCGAGGGCGATCGGCGCGACGCCGGTGGCCTTCAGCGCCTCGACAGCGTCGCTCAGCTCGTCGAGCGTGGTAGGCACCTCGTCGATACCGGCGTCGGCGAAGAGGTCCTGGCTGTACCAGATGCCGCCGGGGAGAACCGCGACGGGCATGGCGTAGACCGAGCCGTTGAGCGAGTTCGCAGCGAACGAGCCCTCGGGGATGACGGCCTTCGTCTCGTCCGTGATCACGTCGGTGAGGTCCATGAGCTGACCGGCGTTGACCATCGCGGCCATCTTGCCGCCACCGCGCTGCATGAAGATGTCAGGCGCGTCACCGGCGTTGAGCGCGGTCTGCAGCTTGCCGTCGAGCTCCTCGTTCTGGATCGACTGGATGTCGATCGTGACGTTCGGGTACTCCTCCTGGAAAGCGGCCACCGTGGCGTCCCAGAACTCGACGCCGGGGCCCGTGGTGGCGTTGTGCCAGAAGGTCATCGTGACAGGCTCGGCCTCTTCGGTCGTGCCCTCGTCGGTGCCCTCGTCAGTGCCGGTGTCGGTCTCGTCGTCACCGGAACACGCGGCAAGACCCGCGGCCAGGACGAGAGCCGCGGTCGTGGCCGCGAACGCCTTCCTCGTGTTCATGCGATCTGTCCTCTTTCTCCTCGTTGAGCAACGCGGCACGACGTCGTGTCGCGGGACATCTCCGTGCCTGGGCAGCCGGTGCGACTGCTGGCGCGGACCAGCCGGCCGCGCGGCAGGCGCCGGGGGCGTCTCCCGGCGCGGGGAACGGACCACGCCGAGAACCGGCACCAGCCGCGCGGCTGGCTGTGTCGCCACATCTGCATCGTTGTACAACAACGATGTAGCAGACTGTCGCAGCGGCGACGGGACCCCGTCAATGACGATAGATAACGATTTCGCTACCGCTCTGTCACGACGTCGACGGTGGCCCCTCCTCTCCCACGGGAGTGCCCGCGGCACCCCCGTCGGGGTCCTGTGCGGCCGACCTCGCGGCCACGACCTCCGATGGTCGCGCTCCCTCCTCCGCGGACGCGGCGGGGGGCTCCCCGCGCGCGTGGGTCGACCGGGTCGCGGCGGCCACGGCGGCGTCGATGCGGGCCTGGGTGCGCGCCGCGGCCCGACGCCGCAGCCACCGCACGAGCAGGACCGCGCCGACGAGGACCGCGAGGCCGGCGAGCTGCGACCACGGCACCGTCCAGGTGGTGACCGACACGGTCACCGGCTGCAGTGCGGCGTCGACGTCGTCCTCACCCACCACGCCCGGCGTGACCGTGATCTCGGTGACCGTCCGCACGAGCGGCCACACGGACGCCTCGACCACGCCCGGCACGGACTGCCCCGGGAGCACCTCACGGACGGCGGCACCCGTGGCCGTGACGGCTCCGGCACCGAAGGGGCCCTCGGCCGTCGCGATCGTCTCCGCGCCGAGCCGGACGTTGCCGTCGTTCGCCACGGCGTACTCCACGCGCAGGGTGCCCGGCGCGAACGGGTTCCACGACGGCTCCCAGGTCGCCGTCACCTCGTCCGGCGCGAGACGCGGGACGACGTCGCCCGTGACGCGCAGGTGGAGGCGGACGCCGACCCGGGCGGCCAGGCGCACGACGTCCTCCTCGGCGCCCACGAGCTCGGCCACCACCCCGACGGGGTGGTCGCCGGGCGTGGCGTTCCCGGGGACGCGCACGGTGAGGGGCACGACCACGGCCGACGACGGGGGCAGCTCCACCCGCACGCCGCCGTCGATCGGCGTCCCGCCGTCGAGCGGGCCGACCGTCACCCAGGCCGCGTCGCCGACGCCACCGGGCTCGGCGTGCACGATGTCGAAGTCGCCACCCGACGTGACCGTTCCCGACCCGGCGTACAGGTCGAACGTGGCGGGGGCGCTGCTGTAGTTGGTGAGCGCGACAGCGTCGATGAGCGTGCCGCCCGCCGCGACCTCGTGCCGCAGGGAGATGCGGCCGTCCGGCCCGTCGGCGTTCGCCGGCTCGAGCGCCCAGGTCACGGTGCCGGCGCCGGCCGTGTCCTCGTCGTCCGCGGCCAGGTGCGGCGTGACCGCGGTCGTCGCCGGACCCGGCGCGGGCAGCGCGGCCGCGCCGGTCGCGAGCACCGCGATCCCGAGGCCGGCCAGAGCGGGCGCGAGCGCGAGCACGGCCGTGCGCACGAGCCCGTGATGGGCGGGGATGGGATGGGACATGAACCCTCGTGGCCGGGGGGGGGGGGGGGCGGCGGCCCCCCCCCCCCCCCCCCCCCCCGCGGGTG
>JAEZBT010000148.1 GCA_023426865.1 Actinomycetes bacterium | reverse complement strand
GCCTTCGGCCGGCGGTCGCGGGTGAAGACGCCCTTCTTGTTGCCGTCGACGCGCATGACACTGGTGGATGCCGTCGCGAAGTCCGCGAAGTTCCAGACGTGCTCGCCGACCACGGCCTCCACGGCGTCGAACACGCGGTGGTTCATGTCGAGGTAGGCGACCTGGTACTCCTCCGACCACGGCTGCGGCGTGAGCGAGTGGACGCCGGCGAGGGTGTCGGCGCCGTACTCGGTGATGATGATCGGCTTGTTCTCGGTCGCCCAGCCGCGCAGCTCGGCGAGCCACGCCTCCTCGGCCGCGGGCAGGTCGCCGGTGTTGACGTACCAGCCGTAGTAGCGGTTCAGCATGATGACGTCGCCCAGCTCGGAGACCTTGCACCGCCCGTACGGGGCCAGCATGACGTTGACGAAGCCGACCGGCCGCGTGGTGTCGAGCTCCCGCGTGAGTGCGAAGAGCGGCTCGAAGTAGGCGCGCGCCTCGTCGGTGTCCGACTCCGGCTCGTTCGCGATCGACCAGAGCACGACGCACGGGTGGTTCTTGTCCCGCGCCACGAGCTCGCGGATCGCCTGCGCGTGCACCTCACGGCTCGCGTCGTTGATGGTCTCGGGGGAGAAGGTGCGGTGGCCCTGGTCGCCGAAGAGCCCGCCGCTCAGGCCCATGTTCATGCCCACGGCGGCGACCTCGTCGATGACGAGCAGGCCCGCGCGGTCCGCGTAGTCGTAGAACTCGTCGGCGTACGGGTAGTGCGACGTGCGCACCGAGTTGGCACCGAGCCACTCGAGCAGCGCGAAGTCGTGCACGAGGTGCACGTCGTCGAGGCCCTTGCCGCGGATCGGTGCGTCCTCGTGCTTGCCGAAGCCCGTGAAGTAGACGGGCTCGCCGTTGACCAGGAACTGGGTGCCGCGGACCTCGACGGTGCGGATGCCGACAGTCTGGCGGTAGCTGTCGACGAGCGCCCCGGCGGGATCGCGCAGCTCGACATCGGCCTCGTAGAGGTAGCCGTCGCCAGGCGCCCACAGGTGGACGTCCGCCACGCGGAGCTCGCCGGACGCCCCCTGCGCGGAGGCCACGAGGGCGCCGTCGGCGTCCCGCAGCGTGACGTGGACCTCGACCCCCGCCGCCGCCTCGCCCGCGACGTCGACCGTGTACCTGACGACGCCCGTGGAGCCGTCCCGGTCGGTGACGACGGTGACGTCCTCGACCCACGTCGTCGGGGTCGCGCAGAGCCAGACGCCGCGGTGCAGGCCGGCGTAGTTGAAGAAGTCGTGGAAGTAGTCCTGCCGGCGTCCGTGCGGCGTCTCGCGCACGATGCCCGGGGGCACCGACTGCCACGTGAGCTCGTTGTTCACGACGACGGTCACCCGGGCCTCCTCGCCGGGGACGACGACGTCGGTGACGTCCGCCTCGAACGGGGTGTACCCGCCCTCGTGGCCCATCACCTCGGTCCCGTTGACCCAGACGACGGCCCGGTGCGTCGCGGAGTCGAGCCGCAGCACGATGCGGCGGCCGGACCAGCTGCCCGGCACCCACGTGGTCGTCTGGTACCAGGCGTCGCCGACGTGGTCGCGTCCGGCGGTGCCGACGATCAGGTCGTTGTAGCTGGCAGGGACGGGCATGCGGCTCGCGCCGACGAGGCGGTCGGCGAACCAGCGCGCCTCGCGGCCCTCGCCGTCGGCGTCGAGGCGGAAGTCCCAGAGCCCGGCGAGCGAGCGGCGTTCCCTGGTGGCGGTGTCCTGCGGGCGCAGCATGCTGCATCTCCTCCGTCGTCGGTGGGTGCGCCTGATCTCGGGCGACGGCCTCATTCGACCGACGGCCGCTCCAGGGTGGCAAGCGATTGCCATCGGTTGCCTGGCGGACCTGGGACGCTCGCCGGCGGACCTGGGCGGTCGCACCGCCCCGTCGCGCGACAACTTCCGGCAACCGGTTGCCGCCAGGAGGTGCCCCGTGGCTCCATCGAGGAGGCACACGAGACCGCGACGCCACGAGGCGAGGGAGCAGGGAGATGGAGCACACGTTCCGCTGGTTCGGGCCGGCCGACCCGATCGGGCTGGCCGAGGTCCGGCAGACGGCGGCCACCGGGGTGGTGACCGCCCTGCACGAGATCCCCAACGGCGTCGTGTGGCCGGTCGAGGCCATCGCCGAGCGAAAGCGGATGATCGAGGACGCCGGGATGACCTGGGCGGTCGTCGAGAGCGTCCCGGTGCACGAGGACATCAAGCGCGGCGGTCCGCTGCGCGACTCGGCGATCGAGGCGTACCGGCAGACGCTGCGGAACCTCGCGGCCTGCGGCATCGACCTCGTCTGCTACAACTTCATGCCGATCATCGACTGGACGCGCACCGAGCTCGCCCACCCGCTCGGGGACGGCACCTGGGGCCTGCGGTTCGACGCCGACGCGTTCGCCGCCTTCGACCTGTTCATCCTCGCGCGGCCCGCGGCCGCTGCGGAGTACGACGAGGCCGCGACCGCCCGGGCTCGCGCCGCCTACGACGCGATGGACGACGCCGCCCGTGAGCGCCTCACCCGGACGATCCTCGCGGGCCTGCCGGGGTCCGAGGAGACCTACACCCTCGACGACTTCCGCGCCGCCCTGGCCTCGTACGCGCACGTGGACCGCGACGTGCTGCGGGAGAACCTGGCCTCCTTCCTTCGGGCGGCCGTCCCGGTCGCCGAGGAGGTGGGGGTGCGGCTCTGCGTGCACCCGGACGACCCGCCGCGCCCGATGTTCGGCATCCCCCGCGTGGTCTCCACCGCCGAGGACGCGCAGTGGCTGCTCGACGCGGCGCCCTCGCCGTCGAACGGGCTGACGATGTGCTTCGGCTCCTACGGCTCGCGGCCCGACAACGACCTGGTCGCGATGGCGCGCCGCTTCGCGCCGCACGTCTTCTTCGCCCACCTGCGCTCGGTGCACATCGAATCCGACGGCCTCACGTTCACCGAGGTCCCGCACATCCACGGCGACGCCGACATGGTCGGCATCGTCTCGGCGCTCGTGGCCGAGGAGCGCCGGCGTGCCCGCGAGGGCGGCCCGCGCCTGCCGATCCGCCCCGACCACGGCCAGCAGATGCTCGACGACCAGCACCGCACCACGAACCCCGGCTACTCGCTCATCGGGCGCATGAAGGGCCTGGCCGAGATCCGCGGGGTCGAGCTCGCCGTCACGCGGCTCACGAGCGAGGGGACGGACCTGCGATGACCAGCCCCGACGCCGTCCTCGCCGCCCTCGCGGAGCGCCGGGTCGTCCCGGTCGTCGTGCTCGACGACGCCGCGCACGCCGGGCTGCTCGCCGACGCGCTCGTCGCCGGCGGGCTGCCCGTCGCCGAGGTCACCTTCCGGACCGCCGCGGCCGTCGACGCGATCCGCGTCATGGCCGACCGCGGCGCCATCCTCGTGGGCGCCGGCACGGTGCTCACGCCGGCCCAGGTGGACGAGGCGGTGGCCGCAGGCGCGCGCTACGTCGTGTCCCCAGGGCTCAGCCGCACCGTCGTCGAGCGCTGCGGAGAGCACGGTGTCCTGGCCCTGCCGGGGA
The DNA here is from genome assembly GCA_023426865.1 of Actinomycetes bacterium. Classification (GTDB taxonomy): domain Bacteria; phylum Actinomycetota; class Actinomycetes; order Actinomycetales; family Cellulomonadaceae; genus Actinotalea. The sequence continues at coordinate 4,501 of JAEZBT010000148.1, read as the reverse complement.
CCGTGACCGCGACCGAGATCCAGGCGGCCCTCGAGCTCGGGCTGACCACCGTCAAGTTCTTCCCCGCCGGGACCTCCGGCGGCGCTCCGGCGATCGCCGCGCTGGCCGCGCCGTTCGGTGGCCTGCGGTTCATGCCGACCGGCGGCATCGGGCCGGCCAACCTTCACGAGTACCTCGCCATTCCGGCCGTCACGGCCGTGGGGGGCTCGTGGATGGTGCCGAGGGACGCCGTCGCCGCGGGCGACGTCGCCCGGATCGCCGCACTGAGCCGCGAGGCCGTCGCGCTCGCCGCGGCCGCCCGGGCCTGACCCGCCTGACCAGCTTCTTCCTACCACCACACCGTGACACCCGAGCACCCGAAGGGACGCCGACACCATGACCGGCCTGACCATCCGACCCGCCGCCGACTGCACCTACGACGCCGTCGCGCTGGGTGAGGTGATGCTGCGGCTCGACCCGGGGGAGGGGCGCATCCGGACGGCGCGCTCGTTCCGTGCGTCGGAGGGCGGCGGCGAGTACAACGTCGTCCGCGGCCTGCGCCGCGTCTTCGGCCTGCGCACCGCGGTCGTGACCGCGCTCGCGGACAACGAGGTCGGCCGGCTCGTCGAGGACCTGGTCCTGGGGGGCGGCGTCGACACCTCGCTGATCACCTGGCTGCCGTACGACGGCGTCGGGCGGGCGGCGCGCAACGGGCTCAACTTCACCGAGCGTGGCTTCGGCGTGCGCGGCGCCGTCGGCGTCTCCGACCGGGGCCACACGGCGGTCTCCCAGCTCGCGGACGTCGACTGGGACCACCTGTTCGGGGACCTCGGCGTGCGCTGGCTGCACACGGGCGGCATCTTCGCCGCGCTGTCGGAGACCTCGGCCCGGACCGCGCTGGCGGCCGTGACCGCGGCGAAGCGGCACGGGACGATCGTGTCCTACGACCTCAACTACCGGCCGAGCCTGTGGAAGGCGATCGGCGGCCCGGCGGCCGCGCAGCGCGTGAACCGCGAGATCGCCGAGCACGTGGACGTGATGATCGGAAACGAGGAGGACTTCACGGCCGCCCTCGGCTTCGAGGTCGAGGGCGTCGACGAGTCGCTGACCGACCTCGACGTCGGCGCCTTCGCCGCGATGGTGGACCGCGTAGCCGCGGCCTACCCGAACTTCTCGGTCATCGCCACGACGATGCGCGGGGTCCGCTCGGCCACCGTGAACGACTGGGGCGCCATCGCGTGGTCGCGCGAGACCGGCGTCGTGCGGGCGACGCAGCGCGACGGGCTCGAGATCCTCGACCGGGTGGGCGGCGGCGACTCGTTCGCCTCGGGCCTGGTCTACGGGCTGCTGTCGGGCGAGCCGCTCGCGACCGCCGTCGAGTACGGCGCCGCGCACGGCGCGCTCGCGATGACCACGCCCGGGGACACGTCCATGGCGACGGCCGCCGAGGTGATCAAGCTGGCCGCCGGGGGCAGCGCGCGCGTCGACCGGTGAGCTGGGGACAACCGGTTGCCGCGCGTCGTCGGCGGTGCCTAGCCTGAGGCTGTGGACGACGAGGTCACCCCGACGTCACGACCGCCGACGATCTACGACGTCGCCCGGGCGGCGGGGGTCGCGCCGTCCACCGTGTCGCGGGCGTTCGCCCGGCCCGGCCGGGTGAACGCCGACACCGCCGAGCGCATCCGACGCGTCGCGGCCGAGCTGGGCTACCGGGCCAACCCGATCGCCCGGGCGCTGTCCACGGCGCGCACGCGCATGGTCGCCGTCCTGGTCTCGGACCTGGCGAACCCGATCTACGCCGAGCTCGTCCGGGGTGCCCAGACCGCAGCGGCGGAGGCGGGCTTCGTCGTGCTCGTCGAGGACACGCGCGAGTCGCCCGTGACGGAGCGGGAGGCGGCCGAGCGGGTCCTCCCCGCCGTGGAGGGGATCCTCCTCGCGTCGTCGCGGCTGTCGGACGCGGGGATCCGGATGCTCGCCAAGCAGAAGCCCGTGGTCGTCGTGAACCGCGTGCTGCCCGACGTGCCGAGCGTCGTGAGCGACAACGCGCGGGGGACGCGCCGCGCGGTCGAGCACCTCGCCTCGCTGGGCCACGAGTCGATCACCTACGTCGCCGGGCCCGACGCCTCGTGGTCCAACGGCACGCGGTGGCGCGCCTTCTGCGACGGCTGCCACGAGCTGAGCCTCACCGCCCGGCGGATCGGCCCGGTCGATCCGACGTTCGCGGGGGGCCTCGGGGCGGCCGCCCAGCTCCTCGACCGCCGCACGACGGCGGTCATCACCTACAACGCGCTCGTCGGGATCGGCGTCATGCGCGGCCTGCAGCGCAGCGGGCTGCGTGTGCCGGACCAGGTGAGCGTCGTGGGGTTCGACAACGTCCTCGTCGCCGCGCTGGTGAGCCCTCCGCTGACGACCGTCTCCGCGCCGCTGGAGGAGATGGGCACGACGGCGATGCGCAACCTGATCGCCGTCGTCAACGGCGCTCGCACCTGGGACGGCGCTCCGGCGGTCCTGCCCACCAGGCTGGTCGTGCGCGCCTCGTCCGGCGCGCGCGCGGGCACGGCCTGACCGGCGCCGGCGTTCCGCCCGTCGGTGCGGACCGCGCGACCGGGCAACACGTGGCAACCGATTGCCGTCACGTCCGGCCAATGCCCACGATGGCGCCATGCACGGCGCACCCGACAGCACCCTCGTCCTGCACCCCGACCGCCTGATGCCGGCCGACCCCGCGGTGCGGACCGTCGCCCGCGAGCTCTACGACGCGGTGCGCGACCTGCCGATCATCTCCCCGCACGGGCACGTCCCCGCCCAGTGGCTGGCCGAGGACACCCCGTTCCCCGACCCGACGGCGCTGCTCGTCACGCCCGACCACTACCTGACGCGCGTGCTGCACGCCCAGGGCGTCCCGCTCGAGACGCTGGGCGTGGGGCGGTCGGGCCTCACCCCCGAGGAGTCGCGCGAGGCGTTCCGCACGGTGTGCCGGAGCTGGAAGGCGTACCGCGGGACGCCCGTGAAGGGCTGGTTCGAGTCGCAGCTCGCGGAGGTCTTCAGCATCGAGCTCGCGCCCTCGGCCGAGACGGCGGACCGGATCTACGACGGCATCGCGGCGCAGCTCGCGACGCCGGAGTTCCGTCCGCGCGCGCTCTACGAGCGGTTCCGCATCGACGTCCTCGCCACCACCGACGACCCGTGCGACGACCTGCGGCACCACGCCGCGCTCGCCGCCGACCCCACCTGGTCCGGTCGTGTCGTCCCCACGTTCCGCCCGGACCGGTACCTGGAGCCCGCGACGCCCGCGTGGCGCGACCTCGTCGCCCGGCTCGGCGACGTGTCCGGCGCCGACACCGGCACCTACGCGGGCTGGATCGACGCGATGGAGCGCCGCCGGGCGTACTTCCGCGCCCACGGCGCCGTCTCGAGCGACCACAGCCACCGCGACGCGCGCGTCGAACCGCTGTCGCCCGCGGAGGCCGAGCGGCTGTACGCGCGCGCGCTGGCCGGCGCGATCACGCCGGACGAGGGCGACACCCTGCGCCGCGCCTTCATGTTCGAGATGGCCCGGATGGCCAGCGAGGACGGCCTCGTCATGACCCTGCACCCGGCCGTGTACCGCAACCACCACGCCCCGACGTTCGAGCGCTTCGGCTCCGACGTCGGCGGCGACATCCCGATGTCGGTCGAGTTCACGCGCGCGCTGGCGCCGATGCTGTCGGCGTTCGGGACCAACCCGCGCTTCCAGGTCGTCCTGTTCACCATCGACGAGACGGTCTACTCGCGCGAGCTCGGCCCGCTCGCGGGCTTCTACCCCTCGGTCTTCGTGGGGGCGCCGTGGTGGTTCATCGACGCGCCCGACGCGATCTCCCGCTACCGCGCGGCCGTGACGGAGTCGGCGGGCTTCGCCAAGACCTCGGGCTTCATCGACGACACCCGGGCGTACCTGTCGATCCCGGCGCGCCACGACACGAACCGCCGGATGGACGCGGTCTTCCTGGCACGCCTCGTCGTCGACCACCGGCTGACCCCCGAGGAGGCGTTCGACACCGCCCGGGACCTCGTCAGCACCAACCCGAGGAGGGCGTTCCGGCTGTGAGCGCAGACACCGCACCCGACGCCGTGCCCGCCGGGCGGCTCGCACGGACCGCGGGTCACGGCCGTCCGGCCGCGCCGGTCCGCATGGTGCACCTGGGCCTGGGCAACTTCTTCCGGGCCCACCAGGCCTGGTACACCGACCACGCGCCCGACGCCGCCGCCTGGGGCATCGCCGCGTTCACCGGGACCGGCCCGGGGCTGGCCGCGGACCTCGCGCCGCAGGACGGCCTCTTCACGCTCGTCACGCGCGCGCCGGACGGCGACCGCTTCGAGGTCGTCGCCAGCCTGTCGGAGGTGCACCCGGCCACCGACCACGCCGCGTGGCTGCGGCTTTGGGCCGACCCGGCGGTCGCCGTCGTCACCTTCACCGTGACGGAGGCCGGCTACGCCCGGCGTCCCGACGGGCACCTGGACACCGGGCGCGACGACGTGGCCG
>JAEZBT010000128.1 GCA_023426865.1 Actinomycetes bacterium | reverse complement strand
GGCCTGCGCGCCGCCGAGCGCGAGCTCCAGGGTGACCATCACGGTCCGGTCCGACTCGAGCGCCACCCGGACGGCCCCCTCGCCCCGCGGCGCCACGGCGCGCAGCGCGCAGCGTCCGCCGTCCGGGTGCCCCCACCCGACCCCGACCTCGCCGCGGACCAGGTCGGTCTCGCGCTCGAGCTGCCCGACGGCGCCGTCGGTGGTGACCGTGAGGGTGGCGCAGATGCCCAACGGGTCGGTCCACACGAGACCGCCCGGGTAGCCGTCACGGGCCAGTGCCGACGTGAGGAGCTCACCGGCGCGCCGGCCGTCGCCCCGCAGGGCCGCGTCCCGGAGGTCGGCCAGCACGGGTCGCAGGTCCGGCGCCTCGGGCCGCGGGTTGACGGGCACGAAGAAGCGCTCGTGGGCGAGCGCGAGCACCTGCCGGCCCGGGGGACCGTGGACCACCACGCCGACGCTGCCGCCCCCGGCGACGAGGCCCCGCTCCCAGGTGTCCGCGGGTGTGCGGGTCCGGAACCGCGCCGTCGTCATCGGCGGTTCCGGGCGCGCGCCGTGCGCCACGACGGGCAGTGCTCATCTCGAAACCGTTTCGACGGCGACGGCCGGTCCATGTCCGGCAGGCTTTCACGTCACGGCGCGGCGCGCCAGTGGCAATCTGGCGCATCGGCCGCCGTGCGGACGGGTCCTTGACCGACCCGGAGCGCACCGGTAGCGTCCGCCGGGCGGACATACCGTTGCGAAACAGTTTCGACAGATGGCGACCCGGCATCGGGGGAGAGCAGGCACGGTGAACGACAGTCACGCCCCCCGGGAGCTGACCGTGGACGGGCGCGCCGGAGACGGGACGCCGCTCCGGCACGTCTGGAACGCGTGCGTGGGCGCCGGCCGCGCCAACGAGGCGCTCCGCGCGGACTGGCAGGAGCACCTCCGGGAGGCCGTCGACGTGCTCGGCGCGCGGTACGTCCGGTTCCACGGCCTGTTCCACGACGACATGTTCGTGTACCGAGCGTCGTACGGCGGCGGCTTCGGCCCGCCGACCCCCTTCGCCGAGCCGGTGCACACGTTCGCCTACGTCGACAAGGTCTTCGACGCGGTCCTCGCCGCCGGTGCGCGGCCCTTCGTCGAGTTCGGCTTCATGCCTCGCGAGCTCGCGACCCAGACGGAGACCCTCTTCTGGTGGAAGGCCCACTGCAGCCCGCCCACCGACATGGGGCGCTGGTCCGCGCTCGTCGCGGCGACGGTCGAGCACTGGGTGGAGCGCTACGGCGTCGACGAGGTGCGCGAGTGGCGCTTCGAGGTGTGGAACGAGCCGAACCTCGTGCCGCACTTCTGGACGGGCACCCGGACCCAGTACTTCGAGCTGTACGAGGCGACGGTCCGCGCGGTGCGGGGCGTGGACCCAGGGCTCAAGGTGGGCGGGCCGGCCACGAGCGTCTTCGTGCCCGACGCGCGGTACGCGGGCGAGGTCGAGGACCGTTCGGTCCAGGCACCGACGGCGGCCGCCGTCGACGTCGACGCGCTCGAGTGGCGCCCCGTCTGGGTCGAGGAGTTCATCGACTGGTGCGCGGACCGGGGCCTGCCCGTGGACTTCCTGTCCACGCACCTGTACCCGACCGACATGGCCTACGGATCCGACGGCCGGGCGCGGCACATCCGTCGGCACGTGGACGCGACGGCCGACGACCTGCGGGTGCTGCGGTCGATCATCGCGCGCAGCCCGTTCCCGGACGCCGAGCTGCACATCACCGAGTGGTCGACCTCCCCGTCGAGCCGGGACTTCGTGCACGACACGGTGTTCGCGGCGACCTACATCACGCGGGCGTACCTGTGCTGCGCCGATCTCGCCGACTCGATCTCGTACTGGACCTTCACCGACGTGTTCGAGGAGGGCGGGGCCGGACTGGGGCCGTTCCACGGAGGGTTCGGCCTGGTCAACGAGCAGGGCATCCACAAGCCGACCTTCCACGCGTTCTCGATGCTGGCCGGCCTGGGCGACCGGGTCCTGCGCGCCACGCCCGACGGCGTCCTCACGCAGCACAGCGGCACCGGTCTGCTGGCAGCGGTGTTCTGCAACTACCCGGCCGAGATGGGCGCCACCGCCGTCGGCTCGCACGACACGTACGAGCCGACGCGCGCCCTCGCCGACGTCGGGTCGTCCCGGTGCGTGCGCCACCGCGTGGCGGGCCTGCCCCCGGGCGCCGCGTTCGACGTCGAGCTGCTCGACTGGGAGCACGGGAACGTCGTCGAGGCCTGGGACGCCATGGGCCGGCCGCTCAACCTGACGCGGGCGCAGGAGGCCGACCTGCGCAAGGTTGCCGACGGCCTGCGTCGCTGGCGCCTGGAGGCCTCCGCCGACGGGGTCCTCGAGATCGACATCGACCTGCCCGCCTGGGCGGTGGCCGGCCTGCGCCAGGTGCCCTGAGGTGCCGTGCGCGCCGCCGCCGACGACGATCGGGACGCCGCGGATGCCCGCTCTCCGGTGGGGGTCGATCGGGTAGATTCCTCACCGCCGCCGCCCGGACCCCGGGTCGCGCGGTCGGCTCCCGTGGGACGAGCGAAGGGAACGCCCGTGGCGACGATGGTGGACGTCGCTGCCCTGGCCGGCGTCTCGGTGAAGACCGTCTCGAACGTCCTCAACGGCTACCCGTACATCCGCGACAGCACGCGCGACCGGGTGCTGGCGGCGATCGACGAGCTCGGCTACCAGGTCAACGTGACGGCGCGCAGCCTGCGCTCGGGCCGCACCGGGATGATCGGCCTCGCCGTCCCCGAGCTCGGCCAGCCGTACTTCGGCGAGCTGGCCGACGACATCCTCGCCGCCGCGCGCGACCACGACGTCCAGGTGCTCATCGAACCGACCGGCTTCACGCGCGACGGCGAGCTGGCGGCGCTGCGCGAGCCGGGCCGCGGCCTCATCGACGGGCTGCTCTTCAGCCCCGCGGCGCTCGAGCAGAGCGACTCCGCCCTGCTCGAGGTCGACTACCCCCTCGTGCTGCTCGGCGAGCAGATGTTCTCCCCGCGCGTCGACCACGTGACGATGCGCAACACCGAGGGCGCGCGGGCCGCCACCGACCTGCTCCTGGACCACGGCCGCCGGCGGATCGCGGTCATCGGCATGCTGCACGCGCAGGGGGCGGGGTCCGCGGCGCTGCGCTTCGCCGGCTACCGGCAGGCGCTGGAGGCGCGCGGCCTCGCCGTCGACCCGGCCCTGTTCGGGTGGGCCGACGACGGCTGGCACCGGGGCAACGGCGCGCTCGCGATGTCGGCGATCCTCGACGCCGGGGTCGAGGTCGACGGCGTGGTGGCCTTCAACGACGCCCTCGCGATGGGCGCCATGTTCGCACTCCAGGTCCGCGGCCGGCGCATCCCCGAGGACGTCGCGGTCATCGGCTTCGACGACATCGAGGACGCGCGGTTCACCGTGCCGTCGCTGACCACCGTCGACCCGGGCCGCCGCGAGATCGCGCGCGTCGCCGTCGAGCTGCTGTGCCGGCGCGTCCGCGAGCGCGGGAGCGCGGAGCAGGGCGGGCGGCCGGAGGCGGTCCTGCACCTGGCCGACATGCAGATCGTCGAGCGCGGGAGCACGCCGCCGCGAGCCTGACGCGGCCCGCATGTCGTCCCACCGCGCCGTCGCGGGCGCGTGCCCGACGGCGCGTCGTCCCTCAGGGGCCTGCGGGCCCGTCCCGCCCGCCTTGCCGAGGTGCGTGTGCGTGCCGTCCGTGCCCGTTGTCACGAGGGGGCGAACAGGTGTCAACCAGACCCTTGACGGGCATGTCACGCAGACGCCACCATATGCCGCATCCCAGTTCTACGACGTTGTAGAACCGCCAAGATCTACAACGATGCAGGAGGGCTGCGGGGGGCCGTTCACGCCGAGGGAGACCAGCTCCCCGGGGGGCGGAAGGCCCGCCGGCCGCGGGGTGGCGCGGCCGGGCGGGTCGCCGACAGGGAGGAATCGATGACGATGACTCATCCCGTTCGACCAGGCCGCTCGACGGCCGGGAGGCGCACGTCCGCGCTGGTGGCGGGGGCGGCGCTCGCGCTGGGGACGGCGGTGATGGCCCAGCCGGCGGTGGCCGACGAGGCCGCCCCGGCCCCGGACCCGTGGGTCTCCACGACCCCGGAGGGCTACTACCGCTTCACCGTCGCCCAGGCGACGATCGAGGAGATGCTCGGGGCCAAGCCGTCCGTGCTCGAGCTGCAGGCGAACATCGGCCCGAACGGCACGTGGTCCGACCTGGCCATGGACCCGAGCGGCGCGAACTACCAGGCGACCGTCGGCCCGATGGCGCCCGGCCTGTACTACTACCAGTACACGGCCACCATGGCCGACCGCACCAAGATCTCGTTCAAGGAACCGACGAGCCCGCAGGCCGTCACGTCCAAGCCGAACCTGGGCACCTTCTTCGTGCCCGGCCCGTCCGTGCAGTGGATGTCGGACCTGCCGGCGGGCGGCGAGGTCGGCACGCTGACGTACGACAGCAGCGTGACGGGTGACGAGCGGTCGGCGCTGGTCTGGACGCCGCCCGGCTACGACGCCGAGCGCGCCGAGCCCTACCCGGTGCTGTTCCTCCTCGACGACGAGGGCCAGTCGGCGGCCGAGTGGTCCGAGCTGGGCCGCGCCCCGCAGATCCTGGACAACCTCACCGCCGCGGGCGAGCTCGAGCCGATGGTCGTGGTGATGGCGGACGCGAACGTCGCCGACCCGCGCGCCGAGCTGCTCGACTCGATCGTGCCGGCCACCCGCGACGGGTACAACGTCGCTGCCGACGGCGCCGGCCAGGCGGTCGCGGGCATCGGCAAGGGCGCGACGACCGCGCTCAACACCCTGCTCACCGACCCGGGCGAGTTCGGCTCGGTCGGCTCGTTCTCCGGTCGCCTCTACGGCTCGATCAGCGAGTCCGCCGCGACGGCCATCAACGACGGCACGGACCTCCTGCGCGTCTACGTGGGCAACGTCCTCGACCCGGCGTACAACACGACCGAGAGCCTGCTGCGCAAGCTCGAGGCGGCGGGCGTCGAGCACCAGTTCGACGGCGTGAACCCCGAGCAGGGCGGGACGTGGGACACCTGGCGCGAGGGCCTGCGCGACTTCGCCTCGCGGGTGTTCCAGGACGTCGCCGACACCGGCCCGAGCGAGGGGCACCGCAGCCTGGACGCCCCGTACGTCGCTCCGGCGGCGGGCTCGATCACGCTGCCGCACGTCGACGAGAACGGGATCGTGACCTTCGAGACCGGCACGCAGTGGGCCGACGCGAAGGACGTCACGGTCTGGGCGAACTGGGCACCCAACGGCGCCTGGTTCCGGGTCCCGATGACGAAGGTCGGCGACCGCTGGCGGGTCTCCGTCGGCCCGCTCGACGGCTTCTACTACTACCGGTACGTCGTCGACGGCGTCGACGAGAAGGACCCGGCCGACACGGTGAACACGCTCACCGGCGTGAGCCCGCTGTTCGTCCCGGGCCAGACCGACCACCTGCTCGCGGACGCCCCCGAGGGCGAGCGCGGCACGCTGTCGGTCCTCACGTACGACAGCGCCGTCACCAGCACCGAACGCTCGGCGTACGTGTGGACGCCGCCGGGCTACGACGCCGAGCGCGAGGACCCTTACCCGGTGCTCGTGCTGAACCACGGCGGTGGCCAGAACTGGGGCGACTGGGTCGAGGTGGGCCGCGCGCCGCAGATCCTCGACAACCTGTACCGCGAGGGCTCCATCGTCCCGATGGTGGTCGTCATCCCGGACGGCAACGTGTCCAACTACCAGAACGAGCTGCGCCTCAACGTGCTCCCGGCGCTCTCGGCGAGCTACCACGTGAGCGACGACCCGGCCGACCGGGCGATCGCCGGTCTGTCCATGGGCGCGATGAACTCGCTCAACACCTGGCTGCAGTACCCGGGTGAGTTCGCGTACGTCGCGGCCTTCTCGGGTGGCCTCTTCGGGTGGCCGTCGAACATCGACGTGGCCGCGCTCAACGCGGGCACCAAGTGGGCCCGCATCTACGTCGGCGACATCAGCGACTTCGCCGCCGGCTGGGTCTACGGCACGATGGCCGGCTTCGACCAGCGGGGCATCGAGTACGAGTTCGCCGGTGTGTCGGTGGGCCCGCACGGCTTCGACGTGTGGTCGGCCAACCTCATCGACCTGCTCCCGCGGCTCTTCCGTCCGGACACCGAGGCGGGCATCCCGATCGAGGCGGTCGTGCCCGAGGGTGAGAACGGCGTCCTGGCCCTGTCCGTCGCGGACTTCGGCGACGGGGTGCAGCTGTCCGAGGCCGAGAACGCGGGCGACCGGCTCCGCTTCACCGGCGAGCTGCCCGCGGTGACCGTGTCCGACTCGCGCACCCTCCAGCAGGCGGGGGCGAGCGGCTGGGCCGTCTCGGGTCAGGCCTACACGTTCATGTCCCAGTTCCGCTCGGTCGGTGGCGACCACCTGGGGTGGACCCCACGTGTGGAGACCCCACGCGCCGGGCTCACCGCGGGTGACGCCGTGGCGACGTCGCTGAGCGAGGGACCGGGCCTCGCGACGCCGGGCCTGCTGGCCTCGGCGGACGCCGAGGGTCGGTGGGGATCGGCCGTCATGGGCGCCGGGCTGGCGCTCGAGCTGCCGATCGACACCCAGCCGGGCACGTACGCCGGCACGGTGACCCTGTCCCTGTTCCCGGTCGACTGAGTCGACGGGAACCCGAACCAGGGGTGCGGCCGGTCGGCGCACTCAACATGCATGACCTGCTGCGCGCCGGAGTGATGTGATGAACAGCCTGTTGCAACGTGCTCGCCAGATCCGCCTGGCCATCTTCGACGTCGATGGCGTGCTGACCGATGGCC
>JAEZBT010000056.1 GCA_023426865.1 Actinomycetes bacterium | reverse complement strand
GTTCGGAGTAGTGCTGGAGCCGCTCCAGGGCGAGGGCGAGCCGCGTGACGACGGTGACGGCCGCGGGCGTGCCGTCGGCCGTCCGCGCGAACGCCAGCGCGGCGGACGTGGACGTCGGGACGGGCAGGTACCCGGCGCCGGCACCGACGAAGGCGGGCGCGTGCTCCCGGCGCACCCGCAGCGCGCGCGACGTGACGAGCAGCTTCTCGTCCGCGAGCCCGCGCGGGTGCTCGGCCTCGAGTCGCCCGAGCGCCGAGGCGAGGTGGTCGAAGTCCACCGGCCGTCGGTTGTCCGGGTCGACGAGCGCCGGAGCCGGGACCTCCGTGCCCTGGTAGACGTCGGCGACGCCGGGCAGCGTGAGCTGCACGAGCTTCGTGCCGAGCGTCGCGGCCCGCACGCCCGGGGCCGACGCGCGGACCCAGCCGGTGAACGCGTCGACGACCGCCGGCTCGCGCAACGCCGCCCGCGCGAGGTCCAGGACCGCCGCCTCGTAGGCCTCGTCGACGAAGGTCCAGCCGGTGTGCTGCTTAGCCTCGCGCATCGCCTTGGTCAGGTACGCCGTCAGGCGGTCGACCTCGATCGGCCCCGCGTCGGTCCACGTGCCCGCGAGGGTCTGCCACAGCAGGTTCTCGGTGCGGCCGTCCACCAGCGCCGACCGGTGCTCGGCGGTCGCCGCGCGCACGTGCTCGACGAGCTCCGACCACTCCAGAGGCAGCTCGGACAGCACCCCGAGCCGGGCGCGGACGTCCTCGGAGCGCTTGGTGTCGTGCGTCGACAGCGTCGTCATCGCGACCGGGGTGCGGTGCTGGGCGCGCGCGGCCCAGGCGTGCAGCTCGTCCGGGCTGATCGCGAACCGCTCGGGAGCCCCGCCGACCTCCGTGAGCGAGACCAGGTGCGTCCAGCGGTAGAAGGCCGTGTCCTCGACGCCCTTGGCCATCACGGCGCCGCACGCCTGCTGGAAGCGCACCACGAGCTCGTCGCGCCGCGCCTCGCGCGTCCGGCCCGCCGAGCCCGACTCGCGGCCCATGAGCAGGTCCACCAGCAGGTCGAGCGTGTCCAGCCGGTCGCCCTCGAGGTGCGTGCGGGCGCGGGCGGCGCAGTCGGCGAAGGCGGCGGCGGAGTCGGGCGCCACCGGCTCGCCCGGGACGACGTAGTACCGGTAGCGGTCGGCCGCGACGATCAGCTCGACGAGGCAGTCGTGCAGCGACCGCCGGGTGTGGTCGCGCAGACGCACGTCGTCCCGGCAGATGTCGGCCGCGAGGTCGGCCAGCCGGTCGACCTCGGCGTAGAGCACCCCGGTGACGATCTCGCGCTTCGCCTCGTCGACCAGCGCGGGGAGGGCGTCCGGCGCGTCGCCGGTGAGCCGGTGCATCACGGCCCCGAGCTCGGCGGCACCGCCCGGGTCCACGAAGACCTGGTTGACGCGCCAGGCGGCCTCGTAGCCCGTCGTGCCGGCGGTGGCCCAGTCGTCGGGGAGCTCCTCGGCCGGCGCGAGGATCTTCTCGACGGCGACCCACGCGTCGTCGGTGGCGGCAGCGAGCCGGCTCAGGTAGCCGGACGGGTCGGCGAGGCCGTCCGGGTGGTCGATGCGCAGGCCGTCGACCGCGCCCGAGCGGACGAGGTCGGTGAGCAGGGCGTGCGTCGCGTCGAAGACGGCCGGGTCCTCGACCCGGACCGCGGCGAGCGTGCCGACGTCGAAGAACCGGCGGTAGTTCAGCTCCTCGTTGGCCACGCGCCAGTACGCGAGGCGGTAGTGCTGCCGGTCGACCAGCTCGCCCAGCGGGAGCTGCTCGGTCCCGGGCCGGACCGGGAACACGTGGTCGAAGTACCGCAGGACCGTCTGCGGGCCCTCCAGGCCGGGGATCTCGGCGGAGTCCACCGACAGCTCGCCGGCGGCGAGCACCGTGCCGACACGGCTGCCGAGCACGGGCATGAGCAGCGCGCCGTCGCCCGCTGTCCAGTCCACGTCGAACCACGAGGCGTAGGGGGAGTCCGGCCCGTGCGCGAGCACCGACCACAGGGCCTTGTTGTGCCAGACGGGCGTCGGCACGGCCATGTGGTTGGGGACGACGTCGACGACGACCCCCAGTCCCGCCCTGCGCGCGGCGGCCGCGAGCCGGTCGAACGCCGGGCGCCCGCCGAGCGCGGGGGAGACCTCGTCGTGGTCGACGACGTCGTAGCCGTGCGTCGAGCCCGGCGCGGCGGTCAGGATCGGCGACAGGTACAGGTGCGTCACGCCGAGGGAGGCGAGATACCCCACCCGAGCGGCGGCGTCGTCGAGCGTGAAGTCCTCGGTCAGCTGGACCCGGTACGTCGAGACCGGCACCGGCCGGCCGGGGCCGGGACGCCGGCGGGACGGACTGGTACGGGTCTCGACGGTCATGTCGTGGCCGACGCCGGCGGCCGGCTCAGCACGAGGCTGCTCCGGCCCGTGATCTCCAGGGAGTCGCCCGCCTTGACGACAGCGCCCTCGGCGAGCGTGTGGTCGGTGTCGAGCACGCAGGTCCAGCTTGCGCCGAACTCGGCCGGCGGCACGGTGAAGATCACCGTGTTGGGCGCGGCGTTGTACATGATCAGGAAGCTGTCGTCGATGACTGGCTCGCCCCGCGGGCCAGGCTCCGAGATGGCCTCGCCGTTCAGGAACACCGTGACGGCCTTGACGTACGACTCGCGCCAGTGGGCGTCCGTCATGTGCTCGCCGTCGGTGGCGAACCAGGCGATGTCGCCGAGGTCGGACTCGCCGCCGTGGTCGGCGCTGCCGGCGAAGAAGCGGCGGCGTCGCAGGACGGGGTGGTCGCGGCGCAGGTGCACGAGGGTGCGCGTGAACTCAAGGAGAGCCTCGCGGTGCTCGTCGAGGTCCCAGTCCACCCAGGTGAGCTCGTTGTCCTGGCAGTAGCCGTTGTTGTTGCCCTGCTGGGTGCGCCCGAGCTCGTCGCCGTGCGCGAGCATCGGCACGCCCTGGGACAGCATGAGCGTCGCCAGGAAGTTCCGCTGCTGGCGACGGCGCAGCGAGGCGACCTCGCCGTCGTCCGTCGGTCCCTCGGCACCGCAGTTCCAGGAGCGGTTGTGGCTCTCTCCGTCGTTGTTGCCCTCGCCGTTGGCCTCGTTGTGCTTCTCGTTGTAGGAGACGAGGTCCGCGAGCGTGAAGCCGTCGTGCGCGGTGACGAAGTTGATCGAGGCGTTGGGCTTGCGTGCCGTGTGCTCGTAGAGGTCCGACGAGCCGGTCAGACGGCTGGCGAACTCCGCGAGCGTCGCAGGCTCACCGCGCCAGAAGTCGCGCACCGTGTCGCGGTACTTGCCGTTCCACTCGCTCCACTGCGGGGGGAAGCCGCCGACCTGGTACCCGCCCTCGCCGACGTCCCACGGCTCGGCGATGAGCTTGACCTGGCTGACCACCGGGTCCTGCTGCACGAGGTCGAAGAAGGCCGACAGGCGGTCCACCTCATGGAACTGACGGGCCAGGGTCGCTGCGAGGTCGAACCGGAACCCGTCGACGTGCATCTCGGTGACCCAGTACCGCAGCGAGTCCATGAGGAGCTGGAGCACGTGCGGGTGGCGCATGAGCAGCGAGTTGCCGGTGCCCGTGGTGTCGAAGTAGTGCGCCGGGTCGTCGTCCACCAGGCGGTAGTAGGCCGCGTTGTCGATGCCGCGGAAGCAGAGCGTCGGGCCCAGGTGGTTGCCCTCGGCCGTGTGGTTGTAGACGACGTCGAGGATCACCTCGATGTCGGCCTCGTGCAGCGTCTTGACCATCTGCTTGAACTCCTGGACCTGCTGCCCGGGGTTCGCCGCGCGCGAGTAGCCGTTGTGCGGCGCGAAGAAGCCGATGGTGTTGTAGCCCCAGTAGTTCGACAGGCCCTTGGTCTGGAGGTGCGGGTCGTTGACGAACTGGTGCACCGGCATGAGCTCGATGGCGGTGACGCCCAGGTCGGTGAGGTGGTCGACGATCGCCGGGTGGCCGAGGGCGGCGTAGGTCCCGCGCAGCTCCTCCGGCACGCCGGGGTGGCGCTGCGAGAGGCCCTTGACGTGCGCCTCGTAGATGACGGAGTCCGCGTACCCGTGGCTCGGCGGGCGGTCGTGGCCCCAGTCGAAGAAGGGGTTCACGACGACGGACACCATCGTGTGCGGGGCGGAGTCCTCCGTGTTCAGCTTGTCCGGGTCGGCGAAGTCGTAGGAGAACAGCGACGCGTGCCCGTCGATCTGCCCGTCGATGGCCTTGGCGTACGGGTCGAGCAGGAGCTTGGCCGGGTTGCAGCGGTGCCCCTGGGCGGGGTCGTAGGGCCCGTGCACCCGGAAGCCGTACCGCTGACCTGGCTGCACCTCGGGCAGGTAGCCGTGCCAGACGAAGCCGTCGGTCTCCGGCAGGTCGACGCGCGTCTCGACACCGTCCTCGTCGAGAAGGCAGAGCTCGACCCGGTCCGCCACCTCGGAGAACAGGGCGAAGTTGGTGCCGCTCCCGTCGAAGGTGGCGCCGAGGGGGTAGGCATGTCCGGGCCAGATCTGCATGGCCCTCAGCCTGCCAGGACACGGACGATTCCGCCGGGTGGGCGACCTGCGGCGATGACGCCCTGGGCGAACCTCGCGAGGGGCCCGGTCAGCCGGTCGTGACGGGCAGCCCGGCCTCCGCCCAGGCCCCGATGCCGCCCGCCAGGTCGGCGGCCGCGCCGAACCCGGCCTGCGTCATGAGGTCGAGCGCGGTCTGCGAGCGGTTCCCGGACCGGCAGTAGACGGCGTAGGTGGCGTCGGGGTCGAGCTCGGCGAGCCGGCTGGTGAAGTCGGGGGCCGAGACGTCGAGGTTGACGGCACCCTCGAGGTGGCCCTCGGCGAACTCCTCCGGCGTGCGGACGTCGAGGAGCACCACGCCGTCGGCGTCGACGAGCTCCGCGAAGTCGGCGGCGGGCAGGGTGGTGCACTCCGCGGCCTTGACGCACGCGACCGTGCCCTCGGCGCCGCCCGCGGCCGAGGCGTCGTCGGAGCCGGTGTCGCCGCAGCCGGCGAGGGCGAGGATGCTCGCGAGTCCGAGTGCGGCGATCGTCGTCTTCTTCATGGCGAAAAAGCATACCCCCGGGGGTATCGGTTCAGGGTGTGTCCGCAGGCACGCGGCGCACGTCGTCCATGATCGCAGGGCGTCGCGCGCTCGGGGAGCCTTTCGCGCGGATGGGCCGGGACCCGCCGCAGTGGTGGCTACGGCGGACCCCGGCCCGCTCAGGTCGGCCACGGCGTCGCGTGGCCGGGACGAGGCCGCTGCGCTCAGATGAAGAGCAGCTGGGCGCCCTCGGTCATCTCGATGAAGTCGGTGGCGCTGATGATCCCCTCGACGTCGTCGCGCAGGTCGGACTCGGTGAACTTGTTCATGTCCGCACTCATCCGGCACGCCCACAGGTGACCGCCCGCGGCCACGATCTGGTCCAGGAAGTCCGGCACGTCGGGGATCCCGAGGTCCGCGATCTGCTTCTTCATCATCGACGTGGCCATGGCCTGCATCCCGGGTACCGGCGCGAGCGCCTGGGGCACGCGGACGTCGCCGACGGGAAGGTGCATCGCGGTGTTGCCCACGGGCGAGAACTTGAGGTCGTGCATGCGCTTCTTCGCGATCATGTCGAAGCCCCAGAAGGTGAAGAACAGGTGCACCTCGACGCCCTCGCCGAGCGCGGCGTTGCCGAGCACGAGCGCCGGGTAGGCCATGTCGAGGTTGCCCTTGGAGCAGATGATGGCGAGCTTGCGGCCATCGCCGGCCTCGTCGTCGAAGCTGGGCACGATGGGGGTCATGTCAGGTCCTTCCTGCTGGTGGGCGGATCTGTGCGTCCGGTGATGGCGGGCGGCCGGGCGTCAGACGCAGCCGCGGGGCTTGGGCAGGCCGGCGATGTAGGCCATCTTCTTGGCGGGCTTCTTCGGGAACAGCTCGAACTGCTGCTTGACCGGGAAGCCGCCGACGGCCTGGACGCGCCGGGTCGTGGCGGTCTCGCCCTGGGTGGCGAAGTCGGCGCGGAGGAACTCGATGATCCTCCAGTGCTCGGCGGTCATCTCGATGCCGATGGCCGCCGCGAGCTCGGCCGCGAGGTCGCGGTCCCACTCGCTGGGGTCGGTGAGGAAGCCCTCGTCGTCGACGTGGACGTCGCGGCCGGCGATGGTGGTGACAGGCATGGTGGGTCCTTCCGGAGGGGCCGACTGGCGGCCGGGGAGTCAGAAGTCGGCGGGGATGCGGATGTCGGAGGCTGGCGTCGCCGGCGGGGCCGGCGGGTGCTTCTTGCCGCGCATGGACATGTGGGCCGGGACGGGCAGGCGCCGGCCGGGCAGGAGCATGTGCCAGTACAGGTGCCGGAACGCGAGCTTGCCCCAGTGGTTCAGGCGGCTCTCGCGCAGGAGCCGCATCGGGCCGACGCCCGGGATCGGGTACGTGCCGGGCAGCGGCTCCGTCTCGTAGTTGAAGTCGATGAGCAGCGCCTTGCCGTGGCCGCTCTCGACGAAGCAGTTCGCGTGCCCGTCGAACGACTCGGGCATCGGCCGGCCCGCGACGTGCGCGAGGAAGTTCGGCACGAACACGTCCACGGAGAAGTGCGCGACGGAGCCGGCCTTGGAGGCGGGTGCGTCGCTGGCGTCGCCGATCGCGAAGATCCGGTCGTCCGCCTTCGACAGCAGCGTGTGCTTGTCGACCGGCACGTAGTTGAGCTCGTCGCCGAGGCCCGACCGGCCCACGAAGTCCGCGCCCATGTTCACCGGGATCGTGACCAGCAGGTCGTAGCCGATCTCGCGCTCGTCGTACGAGCGGAGCACCTGCGCGTCGCCGTCGACGCTCTCGACGACGAAGTCCGGCTCGAGGGCGATCTCGCGCTCGGCCAGCATGTCGCCGAGGTAGGCGGCCGAGACCGGCTTGGTGAACGCGCCGGGCAGGGGCGTCACGTAGGTGAGCTGGACCTTGTCGCGGATGCCGCGCCCGGCGAAGTACGCGTCGGCGAGGAAGACGAACTCCAGGGGTGCGACCGGGCACTTGATCGGCATCTCCGCCACGTGCACGACGACGCGGCCGCCCTGGAACGCGGCGAGCTCGGCCGCCAGTGCGCCCGCGCCGGCGTAGGTGAAGAACTCGTGCACCCTGCCGCCGAGCGCCTCGGCCAGGCCGGGGGTCTCGGCCGCGCGCGGCGTCGTGCCCGAGGCGATGACGAGGTAGTCGTAGCCCAGCTCGTCGCCGGTCTCGAGGTGCACCGTGCGTGCGGCGGGGTCGACGCGGTCGACGGCTGCTCGCACGAGCTCGACGCCCTTGCGCAGTAGCGGTGCGAGCGGCTTGCTGACCTGCCGGTCGGAGTAGATGCCGAACGGCAGGAAGAGGAAGCCGGGCTGGTAGTAGTGCACACCGGCCGGGTCGACGACGGTGATGCTCCACTCGTCGGCGGGCAGCTTGGGCCGCAGCTTGTTGACGACCATGGTGCCGGCGGTACCGGCGCCGATGACGACGAGACGTCTCATCTCTCACGCTCCACCAAGCGGAGGTGTGCCCGGGGGGCACGGGCGGCGGTGCCGTCCCGACTCTCACGCTAGGTACCCCGGGGGGTATGGCGACAGGGACCAAGGTCACATGCCCGGGGGGGTATATCGGATATTTGGGCACGACCCTGGCGACGCGCGCCGACCCGGACCTGGTCGACCCGCGCCGGGGCTGAGGCGGCCGGGCGCCCGCGCCGGCTGCGCACGGCCTCAGCGCGCGAGGCGCTCGACCACGGCGCCGTACAG
>JAEZBT010000048.1 GCA_023426865.1 Actinomycetes bacterium | reverse complement strand
GCCGGCGGCAGCCCAGCGCATGCCTCCCATCGCCCTGCCGCGTTCGGTCGCCGACGGCGCGGGCGCGGCCAGGCGCGTGGGCTCCGGGTAGGCGAACCAGACGGCGTCCAGCTCGACCTCGCCCCGGACCGGCGTCGAGAGGTCCCGCGCGTGCGGCGCGTCGCGGACGGCGGGGACGAGGTCGAGGTACTCGAAGATGCGCCGGAAGAGCGCGAGGGACGTCTGGACGTCGAGCGCGACGCGCATCAGCGACAGCGTCGGCATCAGCAGGCGCGCCTGGAGCGTCGAGAAGGCGACGAGCGTGCCGGCGGTGATCGGGGCGCCGCCCGTGATCATGACGCCCGCCGCCAGGTAGGCGAGCGCGGGCGTGACGGCCATGAAGGCGCTCACCACCCCGAAGAACCACTGCCCGGCCATCGCCTGGCGCACCTGGAGGTCGACCTGGCGCTCGTTCTCCGTGCGGTAGCGCGCCACCTCGGCGTCGGCCCGGTTGAAGACCTTCGCCAGCAGGATGCCGGAGACGCTCAGGGCCTCCTCGGTGATCGCTGTCATGTCCGACAGCGACTCCTGCGTCCGCCGCGCCAGCACCTGGCGTCGGGCGCCCACGCGTCGCTGCAGGGCCACGAAGGCCGGCATCAGGGCCAGCGAGATGAGCGTGAGCTGCCATGAGAGCAGCGTCATCGCCACGAGCGAGGCGAGAACCGTGACAGCGTTGGACAGGATGCTCGACGCCGTGGTGGTCAGGACCGAGCGGACGCCACCCACGTCGTTCGCGAGCCGCGACTGGATCGTCCCCGTCTTGGTCGAGGTGAAGAACGCCAGCTCCATGCGCTCGAGGTGCTCGAAGAGCCGCCCGCGGAGGTCGGCCATGGCCCGGTTCCCCACGAGCGTGGTCAGGTAGGTCTGCCCGACGCCGATGCCCGCGCTCACCAGCGGCACGGCGACCATCGCCGCGACGAGCCAGCCCAGCAGCCGGAGGTCGACCTCGCCGTCGGGCGGGAAGAGGGCGCGGTCGAAGACCGCCTGGGTGAGGAACGGCGTGACGACGCCGAGCGCGGCGCCGACGAGGATCGTCACGCCGACCAGGGCGAGCTGCGGCCGGTACGGGGCCAGGAGCGCGACGACGCGCCGCAGCACGGGCGGCGCTGTCGGGTCGTCGGGCGGCGTGGGTCCGGTCATGGCGGCTCCTGGTCGGGGCCTCCAGGGTGCCGCACGCCGCCGACGCCGAGCCGCCCGCTTCGCTCAGGGCGCACGGGTCCGGGCCTGTCGCGTGCCCCTACGGGCGTGGGTCCTCGGCGTCGTACGCGAGGAAGCGCGGCTGCAGCACCGCGAAGGCGGTCACGACGGCGGCACAGGCCAGGCCGCCGGCGATCGCCGCCCAGGCCTCGCCCAGGCCCTCGGCGGCACCGCCGAGCACGACGTCGCCGAGCCGGGGCCCGCCCGCCACGACGACGATGAAGATGCCCTGGAGGCGTCCGCGCAGCGCGTCGGGCGTCGCCGCCTGGAGGATCGTCGAGCGGAAGATCGCGCTCACGGTGTCCGCCGAGCCCGCGAGCACCATGCAGGCGGTCGCGGCCCAGAGCGTGGCGCGCGCCGTCGTGCCGGGCGCGTGGTCGGGCGCGAGGAGCACGACCAGACCGAACACCGTCACGGCGAGGCCCCAGCCGACGACGGCCACGACGACGGCACGGCCCTGGCGCCGCACCCGGCCCAGCGGCCCGGAGAAGAGCCCGCCGAGGACCGCGCCTGCGGCGATCCCGGCCGTGAGGATCCCGACGGTCGTCGCGCCGCCCCCGATGAGCGACGCCCCGATGGCGGGGAAGAGCACGCGCGGCATCGCCAGGACCATCGCGGCGAGGTCCACGACGAACGTGCCCCGGACGTTGGGCCGGGTGCGCAGGTACCGCAGGCCCTCGAGGACGCTGCGCAGGCCGGGCCGCGGCACGTCGTCCTGGGGCGGCATCGGCGGCAGGGAGGCGAGCCCCACGAGGGCGCCGACCAGCAGCACCGCCTCGACGGCGAAGGTGGCGCCGTAGCCCGGGCCGGCCACGAGAACGCCGGCGAGCAGGGGACCGGCGGTGCTGGCGATTCCCATCGACAGGCTCGACAGCGCGTTGGCCGCGGGGAGCAGCCGCATGCCGACCAGGTGGGGGACGATCGCCATGCGGGCGGGGGAGTTGATCCCGACGAGCCCGCTCTGCACCGCGACCAGGGCGTAGAGCACACGCACGTCGTCGAGCCGGGCGAAGGCCTGCAGCGACAGGGCGACGGCGCACGCCAGCTGGCCGAGCGCGGTGAGCAGGATGACGCGGCGGCGGTCGTGCGCGTCGACGAGTGCGCCCCCGTACAAGCCCATGAGCACGAGCGGCGCGAGCGCGGCGAGCCCGACGAGTCCTACGCCGGCGGTGGATCCGGTGAGGTCGTAGACCTGCAGCCCCACGGCCACGGCGGTGAGCGCGCCGCCCACGCCGGAGGCGGAGGTGCCGAGCCACATCCGCCGATAGGGGAGGCTCACCCGCAGCGGCGTGAGGTCCATGAGCAGGCGCGGCACCGGTCCATCCTCCCGCACGACCCGTCGGAGGTTCGAATCGTTTCGTACCACCGCGGCGGGAACCGCGTCGACTCGGGGGAGGGGAGCGGTCTACGGTCCCCCGATGGCGGACATCGACTGGCACGGGTGGCACGGCGCGTACGACGACCCCACCTCGGGCCTGTCGCTCCGGCTGCGCACGGTGCAGCGCCGCATCGGCGAGTGGCTCGAGCGAGCACCGACGGCGCCCGAAGGCCGGCTCCGGGTGCTCTCGATGTGCGCGGGCCAGGGACGCGACGTCATCGAGGTCCTGCGGGGGCACCCGCGGCGGCACGGGGTGCGGGCGCTCCTCGTCGAGCTGGACGAGCGGAACGTGGCGCTCGCCCGGGCCGCCGCAGCGGAGGCCGGGTTGGACGGCGTCCGCGTGGATCGGGCCGATGCCTCGCTCGCGGCCGCGTACGCGGACGTCGTGCCCGCGCACCTCGCCGTCGTCGCCGGCGTCCTCGGCAACATGACGGACGCGGACGTGGAGCGGCTCGTGGGCCTGCTGCCCACCCTCGTCGCGCCCGGCGGCACGGTGATCTGGACGCGGCACACAGGCGCGCCGGACCTCACGCCCAGGGTCCGGGCCTGGTTCGACCGTTCAGGATTCCGCGAGCTGGCCTTCGACACCGCGGAGGGCTACCGCTTCTCCGTCGGCGTCCACGTCCTCGACGGCCCGGCCGCCCCGTTCGACCCGTCGGCGCGGCTCTTCGTGTTCCGCGGCGCCTGCACCCCCGACGAGACCGTGCGGCACCTCGGCTGAGCAAGACCCTTCGGGGCCGTGTCAATTCCGCCCGGGCCGTGGCACGATCCAGGACGTGGTCACGAACGAGCACCGGCTGGCCGACCTTGCCCGGCTCAGACGCGTCCGCGACCGCATCGACCGCGACTACGCCCAGCCGCTCGACGTCGAGGCGCTGGCCCGGGGCGCCCACATGTCCGCCGGGCACCTGAGCCGGGAGTTCCGGGCTGCCTTCGGCGAGTCGCCCTACGCGTACCTCATGACCCGCCGCATCGAGCGGGCGATGGCACTGCTGAGGCGCGGGGACCTCACGGTCACCGAGGTCTGCTTCGCCGTCGGGTGCTCGTCCTTGGGCACCTTCAGCACGCGGTTCACCGAGCTCGTGGGCGTGTCACCCACCGCCTACCGACGCGCCGAGGAGGCGCGGGCCGCGGCCGGCGCCGCGCCGGACCTCCCGTCCTGCGTGGTCAAGCGCGTGGCGCGACCGGTCAGGAATCGAGAAGCCGCCCGGAAGGAGCGCGACCTAGCGTGAACGACATGAACCTGAGCATCCAGTACACGTTCCTCCCGCACAGCGACCCCGACGCATCGCTGGCCTTCTACACCGACGCGCTCGGCTTCGAGCTCCGCCAGGACGTGGGCTACGGCGACATGCGGTGGCTCACCGTCGGCCCGCCCGGACAGCCCGGGACGTCGGTCGTCCTGCACCCGCCGGCTGCTGACCCCAGCCTGACCGACGACGAGCGGCGCACGATCGCCGAGCTCATGGCCAAGGGCAGCTACGCGAGCATCGTGCTGGCCACGCCGGACGTCGACGGGGCATTCGCCGCGGTCGAGGCGACGGGGGCGGAGGTCGCGCAGGAGCCCGCCGACCAGCCGTACGGCGTGCGCGACTGCGCGTTCCGCGACCCGGCCGGGAACATGGTCCGTATCCAGCAGCAGCTCTGAGGACCACCGCCCGACGAAGGGGAGCCGATGACGTCCCAGACCCGTGCGCCTGCGGCGGGTTCCGCCCACCCGGCGGACGCGCACGACCTCATCCGCGTGCTGGGCGCGCGGGAGAACAACCTCAAGCACGTCAGCGTCGAGATCCCGAAGCGTCGGCTCACGGTGTTCACGGGCGTGTCCGGGTCGGGCAAGAGCTCCTTGGTCTTCGACACCATCGCCGCCGAGTCCCAGCGGCTCATCAACGAGACGTACAGCGCGTTCGTGCAGGGCTTCATGCCCTCGCTGGCCCGGCCGGAGGTGGACGTCCTCGAGGGCCTGACGACGGCGATCATCGTCGACCAGGAGCGCATGGGCGCGAACGTGCGGTCCACGGTCGGGACGGCCACGGACGCGAACGCGCTCCTGCGCATCCTCTTCAGCCGGCTGGGCCAGCCGCACGTCGGGCCGCCGCAGGCGTACTCGTTCAACGTGCCGTCGGTGACCGGGACGGGCCGCGTGACCGTCGCCAGGGGCACGGACGCGAAGGCGGAGACCCGCAGCTACTCGATGACCGGCGGCATGTGCCCGCGCTGCGAGGGGATGGGGACCGTCTCCGACATCGACCTGGCCGAGCTCGTGGACGAGTCGCGTTCCCTGCGCGACGGCGCGATCCGCGTGCCGGGGTACACGGCCGACGGCTGGTACGTGAAGATCTACGGCGCCGTCGTCCCGCTCGACGTGCCGATCCGGGACTTCACCGACGACCAGCGGCACGCACTGCTGCACGCGGAACCGCGCAAGGTCAAGGTCGAGAACATGGGCATGACCGTCGAGGGGCTCGTGCCGAAGGTCACCAAGTCGATGCTGAGCAAGGACGTCGACGCGATGCAGCCGCACGTCCGCGCCTTCGTCGAGCGCGCGGTCACCTTCGCCCCGTGCCCGGAGTGCGAGGGGACGCGCCTGGCCGCGCCGGCACGCGCGAGCACGATCCGGGGCCTGAGCATCGCCGACGCGTGCGCGATGCAGATCAGCGACCTCGCCGGCTGGGTGCGCGACCTCGACGAGCCGTCCGTGGCACCGCTGCTGGGCGGGCTCAGCCATCTGCTCGAGTCGTTCGTGGAGATCGGCCTGGGCTACCTGTCGCTCGACCGCCCCTCCGGCACGCTGTCGGGCGGCGAGGCGCAGCGGACGAAGATGATCCGGCACCTGGGGTCGTCGCTCACCGATGTCACCTACGTCTTCGACGAGCCGACGATCGGGCTGCACCCGCACGACATCGCGCGCATGAACACGCTCCTGACGCGCCTGCGCGACAAGGGCAACACGGTGCTCGTGGTCGAGCACAAGCCGGAGGCGATCGCGATCGCCGACCACGTCGTCGACCTGGGGCCCGGGGCCGGGTCGGCCGGGGGAGAGGTGGTCTTCGAGGGCTCCGTGGCGGACCTTCGGTCCAGCGGCACGCTCACCGGCCGCCACCTGGACGACCGCGCGCGGCTCAAGCCCGCCGTGCGGACTCCCACGGGCGTCCTCGAGGTGCGTGGGGCCAGCACGAACAACCTGCGCGACGTCGACGTCGACGTCCCGCTCGGTGTGCTCGTCGTGGTGACCGGGGTGGCCGGCTCGGGCAAGAGCTCGCTGGTCCACGGCTCCGTGGCGGGCCGGGAGGGCGTGGTGGCCATCGACCAGAGTGCGATCCGGGGCTCCCGGCGCAGCAACCCGGCCACGTACACCGGCCTCCTCGAGCCGGTCCGCAAGGCGTTCGCCAAGGCGAACGGGGTGAAGCCGGCGCTCTTCAGCGCGAACTCCGAGGGCGCGTGCCCGGTGTGCAACGGCGCTGGGGTCGTCTTCACGGAGCTGGGCTTCATGGCGACGTTCGAGAGCCCGTGCGAGGTCTGCGAGGGCAAGGGGTTCGACGCGTCCGTGCTCGGGTACCACCTGGGCGGGCAGGACATCAGCCAGGTGATGGCGATGCCGGTGTCGCAGGCCCTGGAGTTCTTCGCCTCCGGCGAGGCCCGGCTGCCCGCCGTGGCGGCCGTCCTCCGGCGCCTCGCGGACGTGGGGCTCAGTTATGTCACGCTCGGGCAGCCGCTGACGGCGCTGTCGGGCGGTGAGCGGCAGCGTCTCAAGCTGGCCACGCGGATGGGCGAGGACGGCGGCGTGTACGTCCTGGACGAGCCGACGAACGGCCTGCACCTGGCGGACGTGCAGCAGCTCCTGGGGCTGCTGGACCGGCTCGTGGACGACGGCAGGACGGTGATCGTCATCGAGCACCACCAGGCGGTGATGGCGCACGCGGACTGGATCATCGACCTCGGTCCCGGTGCGGGGCACGACGGTGGCCGCGTCGTCTTCGAGGGGACGCCGGCCGAGCTCGTCGCTGCGCGGTCGACGCTGACGGGCGAGCACCTGGCCGCGTACGTCGAGGCCTGAGCGGCATGCGCGGCCCAACGCCGATAAGGTACGTTATGACAGAACGTCCACGGGACGCCCGTTCGACGCGCGCCGGGTTCGCTCCCCCGGGTGGCCGCGGTCAGCCGCGGGGCGTCAGGGCGGCCGCGACCGCGCTCAGCCGCTCCGGGACGAGCCGGTAGTACGCCCACACGCCGCGCTTCTCGCGGACGAGCAACCCGGCGTCCACCAGGACCTTCATGTGGTGCGAGACCGTCGGCTGCGACAGGCCCACCGGCTCGGTCAGGTCGCACACGCAGGCCTCCTGACCCTCGCTCGCCGCGACCATCGACAGCAGGCGCAGCCGGGTCGGCTCCGCGACCGCCTTGAGCACCGCCGCGAGCTGCTCGGCCTCCTCGCCGCTCAGGGCGCCGCCGTCGGCCGGACCGCAGCACACGGACAGGTCGGTGACGGGCAGCTGCGCCCGCTCCCCCGCGCCGGCCGTGGGCTCGGCGACGGGTGCGGTCGTGGCGACGGGTGCGGTGGTCATGCTCCAAGCATGGCCAAGTATCGACAGATGTCAATGTGTGCGCACGCCGCGGGTCAGGCGTCCTCGCCGAGCTCGCGGCTCCAGCGCTCCTCGGTGAGGGACCGGTCGCGCGGGACCGGCATGCGCACCCCGGATGGCGCGAACCCCGCCGCGCGCAGGACCATCTCGACCGGGTCGTCGCCGTCCAGCACCCAGACGGTGAGCCGCGCCGCGCCGTCTGCCAGCGCCTCCCCCGCGGCGGCCGCGAGCAGCGCCTTCCCCACGCCGGCGTCGCGCGCCTCGGGCGCCACCCACAGGCCCATGACGTGGCGTTCGTCCGCGGGCGTGCCCGGCTCGGGGATGACCGACACGAGACCGACCGGGCGCCGGGCGTGCGTGGCGACGAACCAGGGGCTCCCCCGCAGCCGCATGCGCCAGTGGGACTCCTTGAAGCCCTGCTCGCGCTCGACGGAGGCGAGCACGGGATGGTCCTCGGTGAGCGAGCGCAGCCGGATGGCACGCAGCGTGCGCCAGTCGTCCTCCCCGAGGCGCTTCACCCGCATGCGGCCATCATCGCAGCGCAGTCGCCTCTGCGGGAGTCGGCGCCCGCGGTCGCCCCCAGCGCCGCTCAGCGGCAGATGACGCGCTGGGTCGCGACGTCCGAGGACACCTGCAGGCCCGGCGTCGAGACGACGTGCAGCACGTGCGCCAGGCCAGCGCTGGCCGGGGAGATCTCCGCCAGCTCGTTCGGTCGGTCCCAGAAGCGCTCGGGGTGGAACGCGACCCCGGGCTCCCCGTCGAACAGCGCGACGTAGAAGATGCCCGCCTCGACCAGGTCCTGGAAGAAGTGACTCCCGTAGGACAGCTCCGGCATGAATCCCGCGCCGGGTGCCGAGAACTCGGCGAGCACCGCGACAGAGGCGATCTCCGCGAACCTGACCGGCACGCCGAGGGCCGGCGTCGTCGTGCCCCAGCGGCCCGGGCCGAGGAGCATCACCGACTCCCCGCGCAGGGCCGTGTTGAGCCGGCCGATGTGGCGCGCGACCTCGTACCGGTCCCGCTGGTCGAGGTCGAGGTATTCCGCCGGGCGGACCGAGACGACCCGGTCCAGCGGGATCCGGACGTTGCCACCCATGAACCTGCCCTCGCTGAGGAACACGCACGACGACGGGTCGATCGTCGCCGGCATCGCCACCGGCGCACCCACGCCCCGCGTCTGAAGCGGTCGGCACTGGAGCACGTTCACGCTGAACGACCGGTCCGCCCGGACGTTGACGGTGAACTCGACGTCGACCGGGTGCTCGTACGCCGCCGCCAGCGTCGCGAGGACGTCCCGGAGGACCCCGGGCAGCTCCGTCTCGGCGAGCACCTGGCGGAAGTCCAGGATGTGCGACGTCGGGCTCTCGCCGCGGCCCCGCTCCCGCGCCCGGGTGGCCGCCGCGGTGTCCAGGCGCGCGAACAGCGACGGCTCCGCCTTGAGGTCGCCCGCGAGCACCTCCTCCAGCCCGCGGCTGCGCCACAGGTTCTCCCGCAGCGACAGGACGTCGACGCCGCGCTGGGAGTACTTCTTCTCGTCGCCGTAGCTCATGGGCGGCAGCCGGAGCGGGTCGTCGAGGCACACGATCTTGGCGTAGTCGCCCACCGTGCGGTCCACGGCTCTGGTGCCGAGCCCGAGGACCAGGCGCACCATCCCGGCGTCCGCGTCCACGGACGGGTCCCAGATGTACAGGTTCTGCGAGTTGCCGACGCCGGCCAGGTGCGGGAAGTAGTCGTCCCCGTGCTGGTCGCCGGAGACGCGCTGGACCAGGATCGCCATCTGCTCGTCGCGGTCCACGAGGCCCCGTGCCGCGCGGTAGTCCAGGGCCTCCTCGCTCATGGCACTCGCGTAGACCTGCCGGACGGCGTTCTCGAAGGCCTTGTAGCGCTCCTCGGGCGTGCCCTGGTTGACGCACCACACGCTGTCGTACTTGCCGGCGAAGGCGTTCCCGAAGTCGTCCTCGAGCAGCGAGCTCGACCGCACGATGATCGGCGACTGCCCGAAGTACTCGAGCATCTCCATGAACTGCTCGCGGATGTTCTGCGGGAAGACGCCGTGCAGGAGCTTCTCGCGCAGCTCGGGGGCGTGCGCGTGGAAGCCCTCGCGCGTGCGCTGCCGGGCCCGGATGGGCCACCAGCCGTTCTGCACGATGTACGTGTAGAAGACGTCGGACCCCAGGTAGAACGAGTCGTGCGGCTCGAGATAGCGCGCCAGGGCCGGGCCGCCGTCGTGCTCCAGGATCCGCCGCGCGAGGAGCATGCCGACGCTCTTGCCCCCGATGAGGCCCGTGCCGACCTCCCTGGAGGCGATGGACAGCAGGTCGTCGAGCGTGAAGTACCGGCCCGCGAGCTCAGACATGCGCGACGACCCGCCGATCACCATCCGCATGAGCGCGAGCGCGGCGGCGTGCTGGGCGTGCTCGGGCAGCTCGAGGGCGTCGCGGGCGCGGTCGAACGCGACGGCCCACGGGTCACGCCGGTCGCCCGGGCGGCGCAACCTGGAGAAGAGCTCGGCGGCGTCGGCCGAGGCCGTGATGCAGACCGCGCCGTCGGCGGTGATGAGGTTGGGGAAGAACATCGTCGGCGAGTAGCGCTGCCAGACCTTGAGCGGGTGCACGTACGTGCGACCGTCGATCCGGTAGAGGTCGAGCAGCAGCTGGGTCGTCTCGCGGATGCTCGCCACGGTGCCGTAGGTGTGCTCGTCTCGGCGCAGCGCGAAGTACGCGATGGTGTCGAGCTCGTACAGGAACGGGCACGTGACCTTGAAGAAGTTCCCGATCATCAGGTCCGAGTGCCAGTAGCGCAGGAGGTCGGTGAGGGCGTCGAAGACGTAGAAGACCCCGGGCCCCTCCCCCGCGATCAACTCGTGGACGTCCGACGCGAAGCGCTCGAAGCCCTCCGACGCGTCGACGTCGACCCGCACTGCCTGGGGGTCCGTGACGAGGGGCTCGTGGTCGCCGAACCGGACGTACACGAGACGCCGGCCGTCCTGGAGGGTCCGGGCGACGAACGCGTCGACCGGCTCCCGGTAGTCCACGACCGCGTCGACCTGCCAGACGACGTTGTCGCCCAGGCGCAGGCCGTCGATGACCTCGTCCAGCCCGGGCGTGCCCGTGCTGATCCGCCCGTGCACGGCTCGCGTGGCAGTCATGACAGGCATCATGCCGCCCCGGGGCCCGTCAGCCACGCCCGGTCCGCGGCGGCACGCGGACGCCCGCCCGGAGCGGGCGGCGGCCATGGCAGGCTGTGCGCATGGCCGACCGCTCCCCCGACCACACCCCTCACGACGACGCGCCCAGCGGGCCCACCCCACTGACCGAGCGCTGGTGGTGGACCGGTGCCGCGCTGGCCCTCGTGGGCGTGGTCGTCATCGGCTGGCAGTGGGACGTCATCGCCAAGGGCGAGGCGATCATCGGGACCTGGGTGGTCGTGGCGCTCGGCGCCGGGGCCGTCGGGCTGGGCGCCTTCTGGCTGTGGCGCGACCGTCCGAACCGCTCCGACGACGCCTGAGGGCACCGGACCGGTCCACGCCGGTCGTTAGTCGATCACCATCACGAGGTCGCCGCCCTCGAGCTGCTGGACGTTGGCGATCGCGACGCGCCGCACGGTGCCCGCGACGGGCGTCGTGATCGCCGCTTCCATCTTCATCGCCTCGATGGTCGCCACGGTCTGCCCCACGGCGACCTTCTGCCCCTCGAGGACCGTCGGCGTGACGGCTCCGGCGAACGGTGCGGCGATCTGGCCCGGGTGGCCGGGGTCGGCCTTCTCGGCGGTCTCCTGGTCGACGTCGACGGCACGGTCCCGCACCTGGATCGGACGCAGCTGTCCGTTCAGCGTGAACATGACGGTGCGCATGCCGCGCTCGTCGGGCTCGCCGACGGCCTCCAGGCCGACCAGCAGGTGCACGCCGCGGTCGAGCTGGACCTCCACCTCCGACGTCGGCGTCATCCCGTACAGGTAGCGCTCGGTGTCGAGGACGCTCAGGTCGCCGTACGTGGCGCGGAACTGGCGGAACTCCTTGGTCGGCCCGGCGAACAGCAGGTGGTTGAGCCGCTCGCGGCGGGTCGCGGAGTCGCCCTCGAGGTCGGCGCGGTCCTGGTCGCTGAGCGGCACCTGCCGGCGCCGCGGCGAACGACCCTGGAGCGCGCGTGTGCGGAACGGCTCGGGCCACCCCCCGGGCGGGTCGCCCAGCTCGCCCTCGAGGAAGCCGACGACCGAGTCCGGCACGTCGTACTCATCGGGGCGCTCGGCGAAGTGGGCGGGGTCTGCGCCGCGGGCGACCAGGTGCAGCGCGAGGTCGCCCACCACCTTGCTCGACGGCGTGACCTTCACCAGGCGACCGAGGATCCGGTCCGCGGCGGCGTACATCGCCTCGATCTCCTCGAAGCGGTGGCCCAGGCCGAGGGCGATCGCCTGCTGGCGCAGGTTGGACAGCTGGCCGCCGGGGATCTCGTGCTCGTAGACCCGGCCGGTTGGCCCGGGCAGGCCGGACTCGAACGGCCGGTACACGCGTCGCACGGCCTCCCAGTACGGCTCCAGGTCGCTGACCGCCTGGAGGCTCAGCCCGCTGTCCCGCTCGGTGTGCTCGGTGGCCGCGACCAGGGCGGACAGGGACGGCTGGCTGGTCGTGCCCGCCATCGACGCGCTGGCCGCGTCCACGGCGTCCACCCCCGCATCGATCGCCGCGACGAGGGTCGCGAGCTGACCGCCCGGGGTGTCGTGCGTGTGCAGGTGCACCGGCAGGTCGAAGCGCTCGCGCAGCGCCGAGACAAGGCGCCGCGCGGCCGGCGGACGCAGCAGCCCCGCCATGTCCTTGATGGCCAGGACGTGCGCGCCCGCCTCGACGATCTGCTCGGCGAGTCGCAGGTAGTAGTCGAGGGTGTAGAGGTCCTCGGCCGGGTCGGTGAGGTTGCCCGT
Source organism: Actinomycetes bacterium (assembly GCA_023426865.1). Classification (GTDB taxonomy): domain Bacteria; phylum Actinomycetota; class Actinomycetes; order Actinomycetales; family Cellulomonadaceae; genus Actinotalea. The sequence continues at coordinate 3,712 of JAEZBT010000048.1, read as the reverse complement.
GTAGCAGAGCGCGACCTCGGCGATGGAGACACCCTGCTCGCGGACGGCGTCGATCGCCGGCCGCATCTGATCGACGTCGTTGAGCGAGTCGAAGATCCGGAAGATGTCGATGCCGGTCGCCGACGCCTCGCGCACGAACGCCCGGGTCACCTCCTCCGGGTACGGCGTGTACCCGACGGTGTTGCGCCCGCGCAGGAGCATCTGCAGCGCGACGTTCGGCAGCGCCTCGCGGACGGCCGCCAGCCGCTCCCACGGGTCCTCCCCGAGGAACCGCAGCGCGACGTCGTACGTGGCGCCGCCCCAGGTCTCCATGCTGAGCAGGCCCGGCGTCATGCGGGCGACGTACGGGGCGACCTTGGCCAGGTCGTACGTGCGCACGCGTGTCGCCAGGAGCGACTGGTGGGCGTCGCGGAAGGTCGTCTCGGTGATCGCGACGGCCGTCTGCTCGCGCAGCGCCCGGGCGAAGCCTTCCGGACCGAGCTCGAGGAGCCGCTGGCGGCTGCCTGCGGGCGCCGCGACGCCGAGGTCGACCTTCGGGAGCTTGCGGGCGGGCTCCGGCAGGTCCACGGGCGGGCCGTACGGCCGGTTGACGGTGACGTCGCCGAGGTAGGTGAGCATGCGCGTCCCGCGGTCCGCGCTGACCCGTGCGGCGAGCAGCTGCGGCCGCTCCTCGATGAACGACGTCGACAGGTGACCCGCGACGAACTCCTCGTCGGCGAGCACGGCCTGCAGGAACGGGATGTTCGAGCGGATCCCCCGGATGCGGAACTCGGCCAGGGCCCGCCGGGCGCGCCGGACGGCCGTCGGGAAGTCGCGGCCCCGGCACGTGAGCTTGACGAGCATCGAGTCGAAGTGACCCGTGACCTCGGCGCCGGCGCTGGCCGTGGCGCCGTCGAGGCGGACGCCCGCGCCACCCGGCGAGCGGTACCCGACGATGCGGCCGGTGTCGGGCCGGAACCCGTTGGCGGGGTCCTCGGTGGTGATGCGGCACTGCAGGGCGACACCGTTGACCCGGACGGAGTCCTGGGCGATGCCGATGCCCGCGAGGGTCTCGCCGGCCGCGATCCGCATCTGCGACTGCACGAGGTCGATGTCGGTGACCTCCTCGGTCACCGTGTGCTCGACCTGGATGCGCGGGTTCATCTCGATGAACACGTGCTGCCCGGCGCGGTCCCCGACGGTGTCGACGAGGAACTCCACGGTGCCCGCGTTGACGTAGCCGATGCTGCGCGCGAAGGTCACCGCGTCCCGGCACAGCGCGTCGCGGATCGCGGGGTCGAGGTCGGGCGCCGGCGCGATCTCGATGACCTTCTGGTGCCGCCGCTGGACGGAGCAGTCGCGCTCGTACAAGTGTACGACGTCGCCGGAGGCGTCGGCGAAGATCTGCACCTCGATGTGTCGCGGCCGCAGCACGGCGCGCTCGAGGAAGACGGTCGGGTCGCCGAAGGCGCCGTTGGCCTCGCGCATGGCGGCGGCGAGGGCCTGCGGGAGCCGTGCGGCGTCGTCCACGCGGCGCATGCCACGGCCACCACCGCCGGCGACCGCCTTGACGAACAGCGGGAAGCCGACCTCCTCCGCGGCCGCGACCAGCTCGTCGACGTCGGCCGACGGCGCCGACGACGGCAGGACCGGGATCCCCGCGGCCCGTGCGGCCGCCAGGGCCTGGACCTTGTTGCCGGCGAGCTCGAGGACGTCGGCGGGCGGCCCGATGAACGTGATGCCGGCCTCGGCGCACGCCCTCGCCAGCTCGGGGTTCTCCGAGAGGAAGCCGTAGCCCGGGTACACGGCGTCGGCCCCTGACTCGCGGGCGACGCGCACGATCTCCGCCACGTCGAGGTACGCACGGACGGGGTGACCGGGCTCGCCGATCGCGTACGCCTCGTCGGCCTTGAGGCGGTGCTCGGAGTTGCGGTCCTCGTACGGGAAGACGGCGACGGTCCGTGCACCGAGCTCGTACGCGGCCCGGAAGCCCCGGACGGCGATCTCGGCTCGGTTGGCGACGAGAACCTTGGAGAACACGCGGCTCACCTCGTGGTCGGCGGGTCGGGTGGCAGAACGCTAACTTCTCGCGCGGTGACGCGGAGGGCCGTCCGGCTCGCGGACGTCAAGCACGCACAAAGAGAACGTCAAACGACGTACGTCAGGAAGAAGAGTACGTGCCCGCCGGACGTGGGTCAGCCGGCGTTCCGCGCGCGACGGCGCAACGACAGCTCGTCGTTGCCGTCGACGAGACTCTCGCCGTCGTCGGCGCGCTCGGTCGGGAGCGACGCGAGTGAGCCCTCCACCTCGCGCCAGACGCGGCCGACCGCGATTCCGAAGACACCCTGGCCGCCCTGGACCAGGTCGATGACCTCGTCCGCCGACGTGCACTCGTAGACGGAGGCGCCGTCGCTCATCAGCGTGATCTGGGCCAGGTCCTCCACGCCGCGCTCGCGCAGGTGCCCGACGGCCGTCCGGATCTGCTGGAGCGAGACGCCGGTGTCGAGCAGCCGCTTGACGACCTTGAGGACGAGGATGTCGCGGAACGAGTACAGCCGCTGCGTGCCCGAACCGCTCGCCGGCCGGATGGACGGCTCGACCAGTCCGGTACGGGCCCAGTAGTCGAGCTGACGGTAGGTGATCCCGGCGGCGCCGCAGGCGGTCGGCCCGCGGTACCCGGTCGTGGTGTCCAGGTCGGGCAGGTCGTCGCCGAAGAGGAGGCCCTGGGCGCGCTGCGGGATGCCGGCCGACTCCGGCATCGTCTCTCCGGTGCTCACGCGCCGCTCCCCTCGTCCGCCGCGGCCAGGAGAGGCCGTCGGTCGATGATCTCACCGGCCACGCTAAGGCCGCCCCCAGGGGGCGTCAACGACGCCACGCGGGCGCCGCACGGCGTGTTTCGCGGTCCAAGTCTCAAGGTCCGGTTGAACCTGATGGTTGCGTCCGATATGCGGGAAATGCCGCGTTCGGAGACGCTCGCTCACCGTCACGAACTCGAGCCGGTCTCCCCCTCGTCCGTGCCCACGAAGTCGTCCGCGTTGACGGTGTCGAGGAAGGCGCGGAACTCCTGCACCTCCTCCTCTTCCTCGGTCGAGGAGTCCTGCACGTCGAGCGCCGACTCCTCCAGGACCGCGCGCTCGCACAGCACCGGGCTGCTCGTGCGCACGGCCAGGGCGATCGCGTCCGAGGCGCGCGAGTCGATCCGCCGGCCGTCGCCCAGCACCAGCTCCGCGTGGAAGACGCCGTCGATCAGCGCGACGATCTCCACCCGCTCGAGCACCCCCCCGAGCGAGTGGAGCACCGAGGTGAGCAGGTCGTGCGTCATCGGGCGCGGCGGGACGACGCCCGCCTGCCCGGCCGCGATCGCCTGGCCCTCGGTGAGCCCGACGACGATCGGCAGCACGCGTCCGCCCTGGATGTCCAGCAGCAGGACGACCACCTGGTCGAGCGGCACCTGGCGCCGGACGCCCAGCACCTGCAGCTCCACCAGGTCGTCGTGCATACCGCTCACGCTACGACTCCCGGACGACGAGGGCACCCCTTCGGGCCTCCCCCGTGCGGGTGGCGCAGGGCTCCGGAGCGGCTCAGAGCGGCAGGTCCGCGACGCCGGCACGCACGAGCACGGTGTGCAACCGCCCGAACAGCTCGCCGAGCTCGGCGGCGACCGACGCCGCGTGCGCCTGGGCCGCGACGGCCCGCTGCCCGCGGAGCGGCGCGACGATCTGCTCCACCATGT
>JAEZBT010000028.1 GCA_023426865.1 Actinomycetes bacterium | reverse complement strand
CCATGCGCCCGCGCGCGGACGCCGCGGCGCTCGGGGCCGCCGCCGTCCTGCCGCTGGTCGGGGTCGTGCTGACACTCTCGGCGCGGACCTGGCTCACCGTGGCGTTCCTCATGCTCGTGCCCGCGATCGTCGTGGTCTACGGGCTCGGGCTCCTCGTGCTGGTCCGCGCGCTCCGTCGGCGCAGCATGCTCCGGCGCGAGCTCGGCCAGGTGCCCCGCCGCTACCGCGTCTACGCGTGGCTGTGGTCCGTCGCGTTCCTGGTCGCCGCGGTCTCGCCGACCCTCGGCGACCTGGACCTGGCGTGGTCGCTCCAGGCGGGGCTCGTGGGCCTGTCGGCGGTCGTCGTCGGCATCCTGACCGGGAGCATGTGGTCGACCTACCAGCGCGACGTCGCCTGGGTGACCGCCCCGCGGGACCGCTGACCTGGCCCTACCGGGTCCCGAGGTACGACGCGAGGAAGAGCAGCCCGAACACGCTGCCCGCGAGCCCGGCGACGATGGCGAACACGGCGCGGCCGGTGCCGTGCCCGCCGGTCCGCGCGACCCGCCACGCCCACACGCCGAACCCGATCGCCACGGGCGCCAGCACCCACACGAACAGGCCGACGAGCCCCAGGTAGCCGGCCACGATCGACTGCCACGACCGGCCCACCGGCACGAGCCAGTGCATCGCGGAGCCGGGCCCGGAGTCGACGTCACCCGGCACCGAGCCGGGCTGGGCGCCATGGTGCGGCGCCGAGGCGTAGCCGGTCGGCGGCGCGTACGGCTGGGCGTACGGCGCGTAGCCGCCGCCGGGCGCGTGGGCGTGCGGCGCGTACGGCTGGGCGTACGGCTGGGCGTATGCCGGCACCGGGCCTGCGGCCGGGCGGGTGTGCTCGGTCCAGGCCGCGCCGTCGAACCACCGCTCGACGCCCGTCGTCACGCCGTCCTGGTACCACCCCGGTGCTATGCCCACGCCGCACCATCGGCGCGCCGGGTGGGCGCCTTGAGCCCAGCCCCGCCGCCGACGTCCACCGGCCCCGGCTCGTCCGGGCGCTCCACCGCTCCGACGGGCCGACGACGCGCGGTCGGCTCCCGGGCGCGAGGCTCCGGACAGGCCACGCCCCTCGACCCGGAAGCCACGCGATGACCCCCACCCCGCTCCGCACCCTCTACACCGCCGACCTCGACCGCGTCCGGGCCGATCCCCTGGCCGCCGCGGTCACCGACGTCGGCAGCCCGCGCGGCTGGCTGCTGGACCGCGGCGTCGCCGACCTCCTCGAGCCGTTCCTCACCTGGCGACCCGCCGACGACGGCGACCTGGCCCGGTACGCAGGGCTCGACGGCGAGACGGCGCGCGCACTGCTCGACGTCCTTCCCGCCGTCGAGCTGGACGACCGGCAGAACGACGCGCCGACGCTCGGGACGCTCCTGCGCGCGGCGGCCGAGCACCCGGACGAGGTGGAGCTGCACGGGTACCTCGTCGGTCCGGCACGGGTCGACGAGCGGCTCACCGCCGAGGGGCTCTACGCCTACGTCGCGCCGGACCTCGACATCACGCCCGGCCACCACCACGGCTGCGAGTGCGAGCGGCTGTGGGCGCTCGTCCAGCGCGACCTGGGCGTGGACGACGCCGTGCGGATGCCCGACTCGATCAGCGCGCGGGTCAACCCGTGGCGGCCGTACGAGCCGTGCTGGTCGCTGTGGTGGGACTAGCGGAATGTCACGAAGATCGGCACGGTTGCCCCCGTCATGCCCCTCACCGGCGACTACGCCCCGAGCCCCTCCGACCACGCCCGCGTCCAGGCGGAGCGCTACGAGGCCACGGACGGCCGCGAGGCCGGCACCCTCCGCGGCGTCCCGATCATCGTGCTGACCAGCGTCGGCGCGCGGACGGGGCAGCTGCGCAAGACGCCGCTCATGCGCGTCGAGCACGAGGGCCGGTACGCCGTCGTGGCCTCGATGGGTGGCGCGCCGAAGCACCCCGTCTGGTACCACAACCTCGTCGCGCACCCGCGCGTGGAGCTGCAGGACGGTGCGGTCAGGCGCGACTACGAGGCCCGCGAGCTCGCGGGCGAGGAGCGCGCGCAGTGGTGGGCGCGGGCCGTCGCCGTGTGGCCCGACTACGACCAGTACCAGGCGCGCACCGAGCGCCTCATCCCGGTGTTCCTCCTGGAGCCCGTCGCCGACTGACCGGCGGTCGACCGACCCGCGCGGGCCGACCCGCAGCGAGTTTCACCCCGCACCGGCCGACCGCGCACCCCGGCGGCGCCCTACCGTCGGGAGGGTGGCCGCCGACGTCGTCGCCACGCGTGCGCCGTCGACGACGCGCGCGGACCGGGTCCTGCTCGGGCTGCTCTACGCCCCCATGGCGCCTGTCGCGCTGGGCGTCCTGGGCGCGTGGGCGGGCCTGACGTCCGGGCTGGGGCTCGAGGCCGCCGCCGGGCTCATCGCCGTCGGCGTGGCAGCGGGGCTGGCCGTGGACGCGCGGATGCTGACGCGCGTCGTGCGCCTGGGCCATGCCGCGCCGACCTGGTGGCTCGTCGGCGCGTACGGGTTCCACGCCCTCACGGTCTTCGTGCTGAGCATGGGCGTGCCCGTCCCGCAGCTCGCGCTCGGGCTCGTCGCCGGCGTCGTGGCCGGGCGGGGCCGCCTCGACGGCGTGCGCACCCGCCTGGTGACGACCGGGTCACTGGCCGCCCTCGGCGTGCTGTCGGCGGTGCTCACCGTCGCGCGGCCGTCGACCGCCTACGACCTGGAGCGCTCGCTCGGCCTCCCGTTCGAGGTCACGCCCGCCGTGGTGCTCGGGTTCGTCGTCGTCGGCGGGCCGCTGCTGCTCGGAGCCCAGTGGATCTGCACGACGGCGGGGCTGCGCCTGGCCACGCACCGCCCGGTACCGCTCGGGCTCGGCCGGGCCGCGTGATGCGCGCGACCGCGCACGGCTGACGGCGCTCGTCCGCGCGGGCGGGCCGGTCGGGCCGTCGGTGCGGGGTCGTCAGCGGAGGAGGAGCCGGGCGTCCTCGACCAGCTCGCGGGCCTCCTCGGCGGAGACCAGCTCGACGGTCTTGATGGCGGTCGTCCAGGCCTCGTCGTCCTCGATGCGGCCGTCGGCCTGCTCGACGAGGAAGTCGACCCGGCGCCGCAGACCTCCGGCCACCGGGGTGATGTGGAGCGTGACGGGGTACCCGCGCGTCGGGTGCGTGCCGTGCACGACCACCGATCCCGCTTCGGCCGGTTCCCTGCTCATCGTCCCCACCGTCCTGGGCGGCACACCGTGCGCCGCGTCACGACGAGAAGATCGGCACGAACCGGGCGCCGCTGAACATCCGTACGGGTGAATCCCGGCGCGGAGGCTTGACAACCCGGACGCATCGCCCGCTCAGACGTGGAGGTCACGTCGCCCGTACGGCACCAGGCCCGCGAGCGCCGCGACGACGGCGAGCCCGGCCAACAGACCCAGACCCGGCCAGTCGACGCCGGTCAGCAGCGGGTCCTCGCCGGCGTACCAGGCGAACGGCGAGACGGAGTCCATCCACGGCTGGTCGACGAGCGGCGCGAGGTAGCTGAGCACGTAGGCGACCACCGCGATGGTCGCGGAGACGCCGATCGCCCAGGAACGCCGGCCCGTCGCCGCGCCCACCGCGAAGGCCACCGTCCCGAGGGCGCCGGCGAACGCGAGCAGCCCGAGCCCGACGGCGCCCACGTTCCCGCGGTCCAGGCCGAGGCCCAGCAGGACGTCGAGCAGCAGCACGACGGCGCTGATCGACGTCACGAGCGCCAGGACCGTCAGCCACAGCACGCCCAGCCGCTCGCCGTACACGCGCGCGCGGCTCACCGGTGCCGCGAAGTCGAGCTCGAGGGCGCCCGCCTCCTCCTGGCCCGCGACCAGACGCGCCCCGAGGGCCAGCGCACACACGAGGGTCAGGACGCAGCCGAGCAGCTTGTAGACGGTCGCGCCGACGTAGCCGCCCGCCGACACGATCGTGTCCAGGCCCATGACCTCGGCGAACTGGGGCATCGCGTCGAGCATCACCTCGAACTTGGTGGCGCCGATCGTCGGGTAGAACACCGTGTACAGGGCAGCCACCCCGGCGACCGCGACGGACCAGCCGACGATCGACCGGCGCAGGTCGCGCAACGCCCCGACGGCGACGGTCCCCGGCAGCGCCCGGGTCGCGACCGTGCCGCGCGGGGCGCTCATCGCCGTCCTCCGTCCTGGTGCGGCACGTCGTGGGGCGGGTGCGGACGTGACGCCTCGAAGAACGCCTCGACGGGGCTGTGCGCGGGCGGGACGACGCCCGGGGCGACACCCGGGCCGACACCCGGGGCCATGTCCGGCGT
>JAEZBT010000017.1 GCA_023426865.1 Actinomycetes bacterium | reverse complement strand
GCCCAGCTCCTGCTGCGGCCGGTGCGCGGCGCCGAGCCCGCGACGGCGGCGTCGCCCACCCTGATGCCCGACCGGGCCACCGTCTGCCGCTGCAACGGGGTGACCAAGGGCGACGTCGTCGCGCGCTGGCGATCGGGTGCCCGGTCGGTCGCCGAGGTCGTGCGCGCGACGCGCGCGACCCCCGGCTGCGGTGGCTGCACGGCCGCGGTGTGCGGTCTCGTGGACTGGCTCGAGCGGGTGGACCCGGACCCGGTCGAACCCGGCGGTGCGCAGTCGGGCGGGGAGGTCGTGGCGGTGCCCGCCACCGCGCCGGGCAAGGGCCAGGGCCCGGTCGACGTGCGCGCGTGACCTCACGGCGCACCCTCGCCCGATGTGCGCGACGGTTTCCCCCGGCGAAACACGGCGCGCGGTCAGGGGTAACACGGCGTTCGTAGCGTCGCCGTGTGAACGAGACCACGATCGGCCGGTCGGCCGCGACGCCGCGTCATCTCGTCGTCGTCGGCGGGGGGATGGTCGCGCAGCGGCTCGTCGGGGCGCTGCGCGCCCGGGACCACGAGGGGCGGTGGCGCGTCACCGTCCTCGCCGAGGAGCCGCGCGCGCCGTACGACCGCGTGGCGCTGACCTCCTACTTCTCCGGCCGGGACCCCGACTCGCTCGCGCTGGGCGACCCCGCCCTCTGGGAGCACCCCCTCGTGGACCTCGTCCGCGGTACGCGGGCGGTCGCGGTGGACCGCGCCGTGCGTACCGTGACGGCCGACGACGGCCGCAGCTGGGACTACGACGCCCTCGTGCTCGCGACGGGCTCCGCGCCGTTCGTCCCGCCGATCGACGGGATCGACCGGTCCGGGGTGTTCGTCTACCGCACGGTCGACGACGTCGCGGCGCTGCGCGGGTGGGTCGAGGGGCTGCGGCACCACGGGCGGCAGGCGCGCGGCGCCGTCATCGGCGGCGGCCTGCTCGGCCTCGAGGCCGCCGGGGCACTCCAGGCCCTCGACGTGCACTGCACGGTGCTCCAGGTGGGCACCCACCTCATGCCCGCCCAGGTCGATCCCGGCGGCGGTGAGCTGCTGCGGCGGCTCATGCAGGCGCGCGGCGTCGCGGTGCGGGTCGAGGCGGTGACGACGCGCCTGCGTGCCGGGCGCCGCGGCAGCGTGGGCCGCCTGGACCTCGCCGACGGTGGGCGGCTCGACGTGGACGTCGTGGTGGTCGCCGCGGGGATCACGCCCCGGGACGAGCTGGCCCGGGCCGCCGGCCTGGAGACGGGCCCCCGGGGAGGTGTGGTCGTCGACGCGTCCTGCCGCACGGCTGACCCGCACGTCTGGGCGGTCGGGGAGGTCGCGAGCATCGACGGCGCCTGCATCGGCCTGGTGGCGCCCGGCTACGCGATGGCCGAGGTGGTCGCCGACCGCCTGCTCGGTGGCGACGCGGTGTTCCCGGGCGCCGACACGGCCACCAAGCTCAAGCTCTCCGGCGTCGACGTCGCGAGCTTCGGCGACGCTTCGGCGACCGCACCGGGTGCGTTGGAGGTCGTCTACTCCGACCCGGTCCGCGGCGCGTACGCCAAGCTCGTCCTCTCCGACGACGCGCGGACGCTCTTGGGCGGCGTCCTCGTGGGCGACGCGTCCGCGTACGCGACGCTTCGTCCGCTCGTCGGCACGCAGCTCACCGGCGACCCCGCGGCGTACGTGCTGCCCGGCCTGCCCGAGGGCGCCCGCCCCGGCGGCGACCTGCCGGACGACGCGGCCGTCTGCTCGTGCAACAACGTGACGGCGGGGCGGGTGCGCGCCGCCGTCACGCAGGACGGGTGCACCGACGTGGCGGCCGTCAAGGCGTGCACGCGGGCCGGGACCACCTGCGGGTCGTGCCTGCCCCTGGTGAAGAAGCTCGTGGGGACCGAGCTCGCCCGGGCGGGCATCGCCGTCAGCAGCGCGCTGTGCGAGCACTTCGCGATGTCGCGCCGCCAGCTGTTCGACGTCGTGCGCGTCACCGGCCTGCGGACCTTCAGCGAGATCGTCGCGCGGCACGGGACGGGCCGTGGCTGCGACATCTGCAAGCCGGTCGTGGCGTCGATCCTGGCGAGCCTGCACCACGAGCACGTGCTCGACGGCGAGAACGCGGCCCTCCAGGACACGAACGACCACGTGATGGCGAACCTGCAGAAGGACGGCTCGTACTCGGTCGTGCCGCGGATGCCCGGCGGCGAGGTCACGCCCGAGGGACTCATCGCGGTCGGCGAGGTAGCGCGTGACTTCGGGCTCTACACGAAGATCACCGGCGGCCAGCGCATCGACCTGTTCGGCGCCCGGCTCGAGCAGCTGCCCGACGTCTGGCGCCGGCTGGTCGACGCGGGGTTCGAGTCCGGGCACGTGTACGGCAAGGCGGTCCGCACGGTGAAGTCCTGCGTCGGCTCGACGTGGTGCCGGTTCGGGGTGCAGGACGCGGTCGGCCTGGCCGTGGAGCTCGAGCTGCGCTACCGCGGGCTGCGCTCCCCGCACAAGCTCAAGCTCGGCGTCTCCGGCTGCGCCCGCGAGTGCGCCGAGGCGCGTGCCAAGGACGTGGGCGTCATCGCCACGGAGAAGGGCTGGAACGTCTACGTCGGCGGCAACGGCGGTTTCACGCCGCGGCACGCCCGCCTGCTCGCCGAGGACCTGGACACGGCGGCGCTCGTCCGGACCGTCGACAGGTTCCTCATGTACTACGTGCGCACCGCCGACCGGCTCCAGCGCACCGCTGCGTGGATCGACGAGGTCGAGGGTGGGCTGGACGGGGTCCGGGCGGTCGTGCTGGAGGACAGCCTGGGGATCGCCGCGGAGCTGGACGCCGCGATGGCCGAGCACGTCACGGCCTACCGTGACGAGTGGGCGGCCACGCTCGACGACCCCGACAAGCTCCGGCGCTTCGCCTCGTTCGTCAACGCCCCGACGACGCCCGACCCGTCCCTGGCGTACATCCCCGAGCGCGGCCAGCGACGGCCGGCGCAGCCGGGGGAGCGGCCCGCCCCGACGCTCGTGGCGGGGGCCCGGCTCGAGGTGCGGGCATGAGCGGCGACCTCGCCGCCTGGGTCGCGGTGTGCCGGCTCGGGGACCTCGCGCCCGAGCGGGGTGCGGCGGCGCTCGTCGGGGGCGAGCAGGTCGCGCTCGTCCGACTGGTCGACGACGTGGTGCACGCCGTCGACCAGCGTGACCCCTACAGCGGGGCGCACGTGATGGCCCGGGGCATCGTGGGGACCCGCGGGGCGACGCCGACGCTCACCTCGCCGATGCACAAGCAGGTCTTCGACCTGCGGACCGGGGAGTGCCTGGAGGCGATGGGGGCAGAGCCGCGCGCCCTGCGGGTCTGGCCCGTGCGGGTCGCCCGCGGCGTGGTCGAGGTGCGTCGCCCATGACGACACTGCTCGGGCTGGACC
>JAEZBT010000005.1 GCA_023426865.1 Actinomycetes bacterium | reverse complement strand
GCTCGGTCGGCGATCCCTGGGCGAGCACCCGCCCGTGGTCGACGATCGCGACGCGGTCGCTGAGCCGGTCGGCCTCCTCCATGTCGTGCGTGGTCAGCACGACGGTCGCGGCGCGGGCGCAGGCCCGGACGACGTCGCGCACGAGGGCCCGGCTCTGCGGGTCCAGGCCCGCGGACGGTTCGTCGAGGACGATGAGCTCCGGGTCGTGCACCAGCGCGAGCGCGATGTTGAGGCGCCGCTGCTGGCCGCCCGAGAGCGTGCCGCCCAGGGCGCGGGCCTTCTCGGCCAGGCCGAGCTCGTCGAGCAGCTCCGCCGCGCGTCGGCGCGCCTGGCGCGTCGGCAGCCCGTAGAGGGCCCCGGTCATCTCGAGCTGCTCGGCGCACGTGAGCTTCGGCCAGACGACGAGCTCCTGCGGGCAGACGCCGATGCGGGCGCGGTCGTCGGCGGCTGAGGTCAGCGGGCGCCCGTGCAGGAGCACGCGGCCGGCGTCGGGCGCGGTCTCGCCGCAGATCATGCGGATGGTGGTCGTCTTGCCGGCGCCGTTGGGCCCGAGCAGGCCGAAGACCTCGCCGGCACCGACCTCGAGGTGCACGTCGTCGACCGCGCGGAGGCTGCCGAAGGACTTGGTCAGGCCGTCGAGGGTGAGGGCCGGGGCCGCGCCGTCGGGCCCGGTGTGCGGCGCGCTCACGACGACGCCCCGATCGCGCGGACGACCAGGTCGACCATCTGAGGCACCACCGTGTCGACGGGGTGATCGGCGTCGAACAGCAGGTAGTAGTCGTCCAGGTGCGGGACGAGCTGCGCGTCGCCGACCGCCGCCGTGACCACGTGCACGAAGCGCACGGCGGTGTCGAGGTCGACGTCGTCCCGCAGCTCGCCGCGCTCGGCGGCCCCCTCGAGCAGCGCCCGGAGGCAGCCGCGCATCGCTTCGGCAACCGGCCGGACGACCGTCTCGGCATGCGGCGTGTCCCCGGCGTACGCGGCGCGCGCGAAGAGCCGCAGCAGGTCCGCGTTCTCGGCGCTCCACTCGACGCCGGTGCCCAGGTACGCCAGCAGCCCGTCACGCAGGGGCATCGCGCGGAGGTAGGCGGCGGACTCGGTGAGAACGACGCTCAGGTACCCGACCGCCACCTCGATCGCCGCCGCGACCATGCCATCGCGCTTGGGGAAGTACTGGTAGAGCGAACCGACCGCGACGCCCGACCGTTCGGCGACCGCCTTGACCTGCACGCCCGCCGGCCCGTGCGCCGCGGCCTCGGCGACCACCGCGCCGACGACCGCGCGCTGCCGATCGGAGTCGAGCCGTCGGAAGGCGCGGGTCACGATGCCGTTCAGCTCGAGCAGGGCGACCTGGCGCTGCCAGGCGAGAAGCTCCTCCGGAGACTGAGTCACGATTCACAGTTTATGAATCTAGATTCATCTCCCCGGAGGGCCGTTCGTCCCGGTCATGTTCGGTGACCGTCAGCCGTCAGCGACCAGCACCCGGACCGGGTCGGCGTCGGAGACGTACGGCAGCGACCAGAACCCCACCGTGCGCCCGCCGAGCTCCACGAGGTGGAAGGGCACCGGAGCGACGCCGTCCGCCTCGACCTCGACCCAGGACCCGTCCGGCTCCGTGCGCCACAGCGCGCGGACCCACCCTTCCGTCGCTGCGTCGTAGCGCGCACCGAGGGCGAACGTGATGTCCCCGACGCGTGCAACCCTCACGTCACCGACGGAGCCTGGGGTGTCACCCGTGGAGTCCGGAGGCAGGACCGGCGGTGACCAGGTCGCGCCGTCGGCCGACGACCAGACCGCGAGCCGGGTCCGCCCGCCGTCGTGGCACGTCCCCACGGCGGTGTAGCCGCCGGGGACCGCCGTGACGTCCGTCGCGGAGCAGTCCGCGAAGCCCTCGCCCTGCGGGCTCGTGAGCGCCCACGTGAGCCCGTCGTCGGAGGTCCACATCGCCGCGGTCGGCACGAACTCGCCGCCGGGCGAGGAGCCCACGGCCAGCAGGCTGCCGTCCGAGCGGGCGATGACCGATGCGATGCCACCGTTGTCGAACACGCGGGCCCGGGCGTCGTCGACGGCCTCCCAGGTCTCGCCGTCCGTCGACGTGTAGAGCGTGGCGACGGCGCTCTCGGCGAACGACGCCTGCAACACGAGTGCCGTCACGCGGTCGCCCACCGACCAGACCGCGGTAACGCCGGGGCTCGTCTGCGCCCCGTCCGGAAGCCCGAGGTCGACGCGCGTCCAGCTGTACCCGTCGTCGGACCGGTAGAGCTCGGGAAACGCGGCGAAGAGGCCGTCCGGCGTCGACACGATGCTCTGCAGGCAGCTCACCCCGATGGAGTTGTGGGGGCCCATCGCGGCGACCCAGCTCCCCGGCTCCTCGGCGACCCAGGCGGGGAACACGGACCCCCCAGAGCCCGGGCCGTTGTTGCAGCCGACGACGACCGCGCGGTCGCCGTGCTGGACGGCGTCCGTGATCGACAGCCCGCCGAAGACCGCGGGGTCGACGCCGGCGTCCGACCACCCCTCCAGCACCCGCACCGGTTCGGCCGGCGTCGGGGTCGGTGGCGTCGTCGCCGTGGCGGTCTCGGTCCGCACCGGTTCCGAGGAGGTCGGCCCGGCAGGCGGCGTCGTCCCCCAGCCGTCGGCGACCGCGACGCCCACCACGCCCACCACGGCCAGGGCGGCGACGGTCCCGACGGCCGTCACCGTCGTCCGGACGCGCCGACCGCGGCGCACCCGCGCCTTGAGCGTGTCGGTCGCGAACCCGTCGCTCGTGGCGTGCGCGTCGGCCGCGCGTGCGGCTAGGCCGGCCATGCGCTCGTCGAAGCTCATCGCCCTCTCCTTCCGGTGCTCACGTCCGCGGTCTCGCCGTGCTCGTCGTCGTGCGGATCGTGCTCGGCGAGCATCGGCCCGAGGCGGGCCCGCGCGTCGGACAGGTACCGCTTGACCGCGCCGGGACTGATGCCCAGCCACGCGGCGATCTCGTCGACGGACAGGTCCTCGTAGTGCCGCAGCACCGCGCAGGCGCGCTCCCGCGGGGAGAGCCTGGCGAGCGCGGCGTGCAGGTCGAGGTGAGCGGCCGCGGCTGCGTCGGGCGCCCCGTACCAGGACTGCTCGGCGACGAGGTACCGCACAGCGCCCCAGGTCCGACGGCGCCGGTACAGGTCGCGGTAGACGTTCAGCACCGTCCGGCGCACGTACGACTCGAGCGACTCCACGCCGCCGCCGGCCCGGCGCCGCACGAAGGTACGCACCAGCGCCTCCTGGACCAGGTCCTGCGCCGTGTGCAGGTCGCCGGTCAGCAGGTAGGCGTACCCGACCAGCGCCGGCCCGCGCTCGCGGGCGAGCCGGTCGAGCTCGTCCTCCCAGGACACCACGGGCCTCCCTCTGTGGACATCGTCGCGCACTGTGACGAGCCAGGGCAGCGGTCGGTTGGGGGTGCAGGCCACCACGTTCGGCGCGTCCGGCGGCCGCGACCGGCCCGCGCGTCGGGCCACCGCGATACTGGGCGCACGACCGCGAGGAGGCAGCCGTGACCGACCCCCAGGCGACCCGCCACGAGATCGCCGACGCCGTGGCGTCGATCGAGGCGGAGCTGGAGGAGCTCCAGCTCGAGCGCTTCACCAACGACGACGCCCACCGGCTCGGACTCCTGCTGCTCGGCTGGGCCAAGGAGCGCGAGGTCGCCGTCACCGTCGACGTCACGCGCGGCACACAGACCGTCTTCCACGCGGCCACCGACGGGACGAGCGCGGACAACGACGACTGGATCCGCCGCAAGACGCGCGCCGTGCAGCGCTTCGGCCTGCCGAGCCTGCTGATCGGGCTCCGGCCGCGCCTCAACGGCAAGCGCATCGAGGACGAACCGTGGTTCGACGAGCGCCGGTACTCCGCGCACGGCGGGGCGTTCCCCGTGCTCGTGCGCGGCGTCGGCATGGTCGCGACCGTCGCCGTGTCCGGCCTGTCCCAGGCGGAGGACCACACGTTCGCCGTCGACGGGCTGCGCGC
The DNA here is from genome assembly GCA_023426865.1 of Actinomycetes bacterium. Lineage (GTDB taxonomy): Bacteria > Actinomycetota > Actinomycetes > Actinomycetales > Cellulomonadaceae > Actinotalea. The sequence goes on along the minus strand of JAEZBT010000005.1, from coordinate 2,982 downwards.
GCTCGCGGCCGAGCAGTGATCACCCGGACCCGCCTCCGGGTCCGCTGCTAGCGTCGCCCGCGTGACCGACCGACGGCGCGGGTCCGGTACGACGGCACGGGGCGCCGCGCGCGGCCTCGCGCTCGCCACGGTGCTCGGCGTGGCCGGCATCGCAGCCTGCGCGCCCGACGCCCCGCCTCCCCCGCCGGTCACCGTCGACGCTGTCCTGGCGGACTCGCGGGTCGCACCGCCCGCACCGCGCGCCGCGCCTGCGGCCCCCGTGGTGCTCGAGGCTCTGGCGCCCCCGATGGCGGCCGGGAACCCGACGGGGGCCGCCGTCGTGCCCGCGGGGGCGGGTGCGGTCGACACGTCCGAGCCGACGCGGGTGATCGGCGACGGCACGCCTGCGAGCTGCACGTCCGACGCGGTGGTGGCCGCCGTCGCCGCCGGCGGCATCATCACGTTCGACTGCGGCCCGGGGAACGTCACCATCCCCATGACGGCGACCGCGAAGGTGCGCAACGACCACGGCACGGTGGTGCTGGACGGGGGTGGCCGGGTCACGCTCAGCGGGCAGGGCGAGCGGCGGATCCTCTACATGAACACCTGTGACCGGCAGCAGGTCTGGACCACCTCGCACTGCCAGGACCAGGACCACCCGACGCTCGTGGCGCAGAACCTGACCTTCGCCGACGGGAACGCGACAGGCCAGCTCGAGGAGGGCGGCGGGGGCGGCGCGATCTTCGTGCGGGGCGGCCGGTTCCGGGTGGTGAACTCGACCTTCGTGCGCAACCGGTGCGACGCGACGGGGCCCGACCTCGGCGGCGCGGCGATCCGGGTCCTCAGCCAGTACCACGGCGAGCCGGTGTACGTCGTCGGCTCAACCTTCGGCGGCTCGGCGGACAACGGCGGCGTGTGCAGCAACGGCGGAGCGGTCAGCTCGATCGGCGTCTCGTGGGAGATCCTCAACTCCGTCATGACGCACAACTCGGCGATCGGCCACGGCGCGAACCCCGCCCAGGGGGGCACCCCCGGCGGCGGCAGCGGCGGCGCCGTCTACGCCGATGGGAACGCCTTCACCGTCCACATCGCCGGCTCGATCGTGACCGACAACCACGCGAACGAGGGCGGGGGCGCGGTGTTCTTCGTGTCGAACGACCGGACCGGGCACCTGACCATCGACACGGGCTCGCTGCTGGAGCGCAACCCGAGCGACGGCTTCCGGACGCAGCCGGGCATCTTCTACCTGGGACGCGCGGGGGCGCCCACCATCAGCGACGCCACCGTCCGCTGACGGTGCGCCGATCCACGTGCCGGCCGGCAGGCGTCAGCGGGCGGTGAGGTCGCCGGGGTCGCGCGGCGCGATGAACGCCCACGGCGACCCACCACTGCCCGCGCACCGCTCCCCCTCCACGGCCGTCGCGTCCCCCACGACCGACCCTCTAGAGCATATGCTCTAGAGCATGGCGGAGGAGGAGGGCGGTTCCGCGTCGGGCAAGGCCCGCGGCCGCACCGGCGCGCGCATCCTGGACGCTGCCCTCGAGCTCTTCAACCGCGACGGCGCCGGGCGGGTCACCACCAACCACATCGCCGCCCACCTGCAGATCAGCCCGGGAAACCTCTACTACTGGTACCCCGACAAGCAGGCGATCGTGCGCGCGCTGTGGACGCGGTACGCCGCGCAGCAGGCGGCCCTGTGGGAGGGCGCCGGCGACGACCTGCCCACCCCGCGGGAGATGGTGACCCGACTCGGCGCACTGACGGACCTCACGCGCGAGTACCTGTTCGTGGCCCGCGACGGCCTGGCCCTCGTCCACGAGGACCCCGAGCTCCGCGCGTCGTACGCCGCCGCCCGGGAGCGGACGCTCGGGATCTTCGGCCAGCTCGCGCGCACGTGGCGCGCGGACGGCCTGCTGCTCCCGGTCGACGACGCACGGCTCGACGCCCTGGTCGCCGCGCTGTGGACCCTCACCGAGGCGTGGCTCCCCTACGCCGTCCTGCACGAGACAGGCGACGGCGCCGCCGACGCCGCACACGCGCGCGCCCTGCTCCTCGCGGTGCTCGAGCCCTACCTGTCGCCCTGAACCGCCGGGGAGGCGCCTTCGGCTCGGACGTCCTCGGCGGGCGGGACGTCGACGGCGACCTCGGCACCCAGCCGCGCCCCGCGCCCGAGCTCGAGGTCCCCACCGCTCCAGAAGTCGCCCGGGTCGTACCCGCACGCCCGCCGCTCGCCCGCAAGCAGACCCATCGCCTGGTAGCTCAGCGCGACGAGCTCGGCGCAGTAGGCGCGCTCGAGCCGGACCTCCGCCTCGGTCCGGGCGTCGGGGTCACGGAACAGGTCGCGCGCCGTCCGGACACCGGGCACGCGCTCGAGGCGCTCCGCCGTCGGCGTGTGGCCCCAGACCCAGCGCGCGGCCAGTCGGACCGTCCGCGGGAAGGGCGTGCCGTCGTGCAGCGCGATCGAGCGCAGGACGGCGTCCTCCATCTCCTGCGACTCCGCCGCGGTCGCCGGCACGTCGAGCTGCCGGAACCACGGCTGCTGGCCGTACCTGTGCACCCAGGTGGTGACGGCGGCGCGCAGGTCGTGGAGCTGGGCCCCGCGCTGGTGCTCGCCGGTCCAGGCGTCAGGGATGGAGCGGCCGAGCTCGGCGTGCCACATGAGCGGCGGCAGGTCGTCGATGACGACGGCCATGCCCACGTGGTTCACCGGGCTGTTGGTGGCGAGCTGGATCGCGCGGTCCGCGACCGAGCGCCCTCGGAACAGCCACAGGTCGCCGGTGCGCGTGACGTCGAGCGCGTGGTCGAGCGGGACGGCGTCGGGCACGTGGGTAGCGTAGGCGCGTGGCATGGGCCAGAACCGTGTGGAAGGTCCTCGGGATCGCGGCGTTCGCGGGCGTGGCGACCGGCGGCGTGCTCATCGCGCGCGACGAGCGGCGCCGCGCGTCGTACACGCCCGACGAGGTGCGCGAGCGCCTGCAGGCCCGACTCGCGGAGGCCCAGGCC
>JAEZBT010000432.1 GCA_023426865.1 Actinomycetes bacterium | reverse complement strand
GCCAGCGCACCCCCGACGGCCGCGACGCGCGCGGCCGGACGTGCGGCGCGGCGCAGCGTGCGCGCTCCGGGAGCGGGGGCCATGCCGGTCCATCGGCGGGCAAGGGCGGTTGATGAGTGTGTCGGGCGTCGGCGCTACCGTCCCGACATGGGTGTCGAGGTGCTCTCTGCCGTCGGGCGGTTCGACGACGTCGCGACCGTCGTCGGCACCAAGCGGCCCGATGCGGGCGGCTGCTGGTGCATGAGTTTCCGGGACTCGCGGGTCCCCAACGCGGAACGGCCCGCCTACCTGCGGCGGGAGTGCGCTGTCGAACCCGGCCCCGGGGTCCTCGCCTACGTCGACGGCGAGGTCGCCGGCTGGTGCTCGGTCGCCCCCCGCTCGTCCTACGGGCGCCTCGTCCGCTCGCGCACGCTGCCGTGGCTCGACGGGCCCGAGCCGTGGAGCGTCGTCTGCTTCGTGGTCCGGCCGCCGTTCCGGCGCCGCGGCCTCATGCACGACCTCCTGGCCGGGGCCGTGGCCCATGCGCGCGGGCACGGCGCCCACGTGATCGAGGGCTACCCGATCGAGAAGGGTGAGTCGAAGGTCGACGTGATCTCCGGCTACGTGGGGACCGTCGAGGCGTTCGAGCGCGCCGGGTTCCATCGCGCCGCACCGACCACGGGGACCAGCGGTCACCGGCCGCGCTGGCTCATGCGGCTCGCCCTTGAGCCCGACGCCGGCTGACGGGCGGTCAGCCGCGCCCGGCGGCGCGGTCGGCGATGCGGTACCCGTTACGACCGTCGCGCTTGACCTCGTACATCGCGCCGTCGGCGCGCGCGAGCAGCGTGCTGGACCCGGTGCCGCCGTCCTCGGCGAGCGCCACCCCCACCGAGGCGGACACGCGGGGCGACGCGTCGGCGACCTCGTACGGTCCGGCCAGCGCCGAGACGATGCGTCGCGCGATGTCCGCGACGCGCTCCTCGTCGGGCACGCGTTCGCAGATGACGACGAACTCGTCGCCGGCCAGCCGCCCGACCGTGTCCTCGGACCGGGCGACCGAGAGCAGCCGGCGCGCCACCTCGATGAGCACCCGGTCGCCGACCTTGTGGCCGAGCGTGTCGTTGACGGCCTTGAAGTGGTCCAGGTCGACGAAGAACAGCGCGAGGTACCCCGACTGGCGCGCGGCGCGGGCCAGGGCGGCGTGCAGGCGGTCCAGCACGAGCCACCGGTTCGCCAGTCCGGTGAGCGGGTCGTGCGTCGCCTGGTGCGCGAGCGCCGCCTCGGCCGCCTTCAGCCCGGTGATGTCCCGCGTGGAGGCCAGGACACCGACCGGGGTGCCGTCGACCCCGAGGTCCGGGGAGAACTGGGTGTGGCACCACGTGGTCCCGCCGCTCGCATCCCGGCGCTCGAACTCCAGCTCACCGGATTCGCTGGTCTCGAGCGTGGCGCGCAGCGCGGGCTCCCACAGGGCGAGGAGGTCGATAGGCATCCCGCAGTCCCGGTCCCGCAGGCCCTGGACGTCGGCCGCCCGGACCCCGAGCGCACGTTCGGCCGCGGGGTTGAGGTACCGGAACCGCAGCTCTCGGTCGTACCCGATGATCTCGTCGGTGGAGGCGTCGAGCACCGAGCGCAGCTGGGCCTCGACGCGGCGCACCTCGAGCTCGGCGGTCACCCGCGGCGTGATGTCGCGCGAGATGCCGAAGGTCCCGATGACGCGGCCGGCCTCGTCCCGCAGCGGGAACTTGCTGCTGGAGACCCAGCTGTCCGGCCGGTCGTGCCACTGCTCGCGCTCCACGTTGTCGAGCATCGGTCGTCCGGTCTCGATGACGCGCAGCTCGTCGGCGCGCGCGGACCGGGCGTGCTCGGGGTCGAAGAGGTCGAAGTCGGTGAGGCCGACCATCTCCTCCTGCGAGCGACGGTGCAGCTGGGCGCAGCCGAGACTCACCCGCAGGAAGCGGCTCTCGAGGTCCTTGAAGTAGATGACCTCGTCCGCGTCGTCCAGCAGGGCCCGAACGAGTGCGGCGTCGTCCGGGCGCGCGTCGCCCTGGGGTGCACCGGCGCCTGCGCGGTCCGACATCGACGTCCTCCTCGGGGAGCGGGGCCGACGCGGCGGTCGCCGCGCACCCCGGCCGGCGACGGCGCTGCCCAGCGCTCTCCCCCTGGATCCGGCGCAAGGCATCGTAGGCGCGCGGCGCCATGATCGGCGGATCCGATCATGGAACGGGACGGTTTTCACCCCGGGGCCTCAGGTCGTCGCCCCCGGGACCACCTCCTCGGTCCACCGGCGCAGGAACGGCGCGACGTCCTCATGGGGAAGCGGGTGGCTCAGGAAGTAGCCCTGGGCCTGGTCGCAGCCGATCCCCCGGACCACGGCGAGCTGCTCCGCGGTCTCCACGCCCTCGACCACCGTCGTGGCGCCGATCGCGCGGGCGAGGTCGACGATGAACTCGACCATGGGCCGGTCGGCGGGCAGGTGCATCGTGAAGGACCTGTCGATCTTCAGGACGTCCACGGGCAGGTCGCGCAGGTAGGCGAGCGAGCTGTAGCCGGTGCCGAAGTCGTCGACGGCCACGCTGACCCCGAGCGCGCGCAGTTCGGCCAGACGGCGCAGGCTCTGCTCGACGTCGAGCATGAGGACGCTCTCGGTGATCTCGAGCTCGAGGGCCGACGGCGGCAGGCCCGCCTCGTCCAGGAGGCGCGCCACCATGTCGACGCACCGCGCGTCGGCGAGCTGCAGGGCCGACATGTTGACGGCGGCGACGAGCGGCAGCCCGCTCTCCTTGCGCCACGCGGCGAGCGACCGCAGGGCCGTGTCCAGCACGTGCTCGCCCAACGCGTGGATGAGGCCGAGGTCCTCGGCGGTCGGGATGAACGCGGCGGGCGGCACGTCGCCGAAGCCGGGGTGCCGCCACCGGGCGAGCGCCTCCAGACCGACGACGTGGTCCCCCGCGACGTCGTCGTGCAGGCGCAGGACGGGCTGGTAGACGACGCTGATCTCGCCACGGTCGACGGCGGCCCGCAGCGCCGTGTGGAACTCGAGCCGCTCGCGCGCCGTCACCCGCAGGCTCGCGTCGAAGACGGCCACCTGGTCGCGTCCGGCGTCCTTGGCCTGGTACATGGCGACGTCCGCGTCCCGAAGGAGACCGGCGACGTCGCGCTCGCCCGGCAGGCAGAGCGCGAGTCCGACGGACAGCGTCGACGTGATGAGGCGCTCGCCGATCGGGATGGGCTCGCGCATCGCCACGCACACGCGCTCGGCGACGGCGCGCGCCTCCTCGGCGTCGGCGACGTCCGTGCACAGCAGCGCGAACTCGTCCCCGCCGAGGCGGGCCACGGTGTCGCCGGCGCGGACCACCGCTGACAGGCGGTCGGCGGCGACCTGGAGCATCGCGTCGCCCGCGGCGTGCCCGAGCGAGTCGTTGACCATCTTGAACCGGTCGAGGTCGCAGAACACCACGGCGACGAGGTCGCCGGTGCGCGCCGCCTGGGCGAGCGCGACGCCCAGCCGGTCGCTGAACAGTGTCCGGTTCGGGAGACCGGTGAGCGCGTCGTGCGTGGCCGAGTGGGCGAGCGCGCGCTGCGCCTCACGCTGCTCGGTCACGTCGATGACGACGCTGCCGACGCCGAGGGCACGATGCCCGTCACGCACCGGGAAGAAGCTCGACGACCAGACCCGCCCGTCGCGCGACAGCTCGACGCCGTCGA
>JAEZBT010000376.1 GCA_023426865.1 Actinomycetes bacterium | reverse complement strand
TTGTAATACGGATGCTATTTACCGCAGAGTTTTCTGAAATGGAGGCTCTCTTTGCTTGGCAGATGATTGGAGATACGTTGAAAATTGGTAGCTGGATATTGGCGTTTCTTATGCTCGGAAAAGCAATGGTTAAGGCGTACGTTTTCAGTGAAATAATATTTTCTGCTCTTTTTTATCTTCTAGTTGTTGTTCTCGTTAAAGATTTTCAGCTGCAGGGAGTTGTGATTGCTTATGCATTTAACTATCTTCTGTACTGGATTGCAATGGCATTTATTGTCCTAAAGTATATTTTTGACGGTGCAGCCGAATAAGTTTGAATGCGATAAATGGATTGGTAAGTTGTCTGGCCATTAATTTAAATTTGGTTTTTATTCGGAGTTTTTAGTGTTCTCGATAAGTAAAGAGTTTGCTATAAAAGATTACGATAGAATTAAGGGGGCTGCATTCAAAGCTTGTGCTCTCCGCCAGTATTCAAAGTCTTTACGATTGGTATCGTGTGCTGCCAATCAAGCATATCACTTGAACTTCAGGTATGTTGATGATGCTCTAGAGGGCCTTCTTAAGAGAATTTCCTCTGAATTGTTGGGGCAGTCATTTGAGCTGCAGCGGGAAGAGAAGTTTCTTTTCTATGATGACTTTGGTTATGATAATCGCGGGCTTACTCAGCAGTATTTGCATGCTTTGGATAAAATGGGCGTGCAATATCTCTATTTGGTGGACTCACGAGAGTTTAACGCTAATGGCAGCATAGCCGCCCAGGTGAATAGCAACCCGAAAGCACAAATAATGCAGGTTCCGGGTGGCTTGGATGAAATTGAAAGGCTGAAGTTTTTGTTTTCGGTAGTTAAAGAATATAACCCAAGTAAGGCATTTTTACATTTGGCCCCTTGGAGTGTTGTAGCGGTTACCTTGTGGAATGCGTTTCCAAAGGTTGAGCGTTACTTAATTGATTTGACTGACCACGCCTTTTGGCTGGGCAAATCTTGTTCTGATTATTTTATAGGATTTAGAGAGTATGGTTATAGTATTTCTGTTAGAGAAAGGGGCATTCTGAAGGAGAAGCTGCTAAATCTTCCATATTACCCGATTGTTGCCAGCAAGCCATTTGCAGGTTTTCCGGAAGAGGTGAAGGATAGGCTCATAATATTTAGTGGTGGGGCCTACTATAAGGTTTATGGTGAAAATGACGCGTACTTCAAACTTATTGAGCGGGTTGTCAATGAGAACCCGGAAGTTATAATTCTTTTTGCGGGCTCCGGGAATGAAAGGCCTTTTAAGGATTTTATAGCTAGAAGTGGTTTGCAACGAAATGTTTTTTTGATTGGCAATAGGGCAGATATTAATGAAGTTTTCAAGAATTGTGATATCTATCTGAACTCGTACCCTGTTATTGGGGGGTTGATGAGTCAGTATGCGGTTCTTAATAGAAAACCTTTGATTGGCTATAGTACCTCCGATATACCTTGCAATTTTTCAGAGGGATTGTTCTCGGCTAGTCTGCACTATCGGACAACGTACACTGATATCGATGAATTTCATTTTGAAATCAACAAGCTAATTAATTCAGAAGATCACAGAAAAAATGCTTCTGACTACGCTTCCGACGTACTGCCTACGCCAGAATCTTTCGCCGTGGATTTTAAGCAGCTTTTGGAGGATAGGCGCCCAGTTTCTTTTTCTGGTTTCGATGTGGATGTTTCCCGTTTCTCCGACATCTACTTCTCAATGGAGAATAATTACCTCCATAAGTATCATGCTATAAAATTTAGACATCTTGGCGTCCGGTCTTTCTTTTATTTCCCGAGTGCCTCTGTCGTCTCATTGCTTTCGGTTCTCCGTTATAATCTAGACTATATTAAGAAATTCATGAGCAGGAGGTGATTGTGGTTAATTACGGGCGATATTCACTAATAGATTACGTAAGACTTTGTTATTCAAAGCTAATGACATTCTTGTTCTACAGACCTGCTCGCCTGGTAAGGCATCCCGTAAGGTTGCGTGGAAAAAATAATATTAGATTTTCTAAGGGATTTACATCTGGCTATTTTTGCAGGATTGAAGCGTTTTCAAAGGGAACCCAGCGTCAAACCATGATTTTTGGCGAAAACCTTAATATTGGAGATTTCTGCCACATTGCTTCGCTGGAACGTGTGGAATTCGGGAAGGATGTTTTGATAGGTAGCTCGGTATTTATCTCAGACCATGATCATGGAGCTGTTACCTTTGCCGATCTTTCCATTGCTCCGGCTGAACGACCGTTGACCTCGAGTCCAGTATACATTGAGGATAACGTTTGGATTGGTGAGAAGGCAGTGATTTTAAAAGGCGTAAGGATTGGCCAAAATAGTATTGTCGCGGCGGGAGCTGTGGTTACAAAGAATGTACCGCCCTATTCTGTGGTAGCAGGAGTACCGGCTAAGGTGGTAAAAAGTGTAAACCCGTCCGAATGTGCTGAGAAATTATAAGTATTTAGGGGGGGGATTAGTTAAAGCTTGCAGGGGTTATTGGAAGTTAATTAATATAATGAATAGAAATTATCATTGGAGTTTAATGAAGCTCTTTTCTGCGGGAATTTTTATTTTCTGCCTCTTTTCTTTTAAGTTTGAAATTATTGGCGAAATCAGAGTTGATTATCTATTGGTCGTGGTGTTATGCGCTGGTTCTTTCTGGTTTTTTTTGGCTGCAAAAAAAGGGCGGCCTCAGGTTTTTTCTAATTTTGCAGTTCTCTTTTTTTTGCTATTTTTCATAATCAACATCATCTCCTCTTTTTATAACTTTTCGATGGGCAGGATAGAACTGGTTCAGGGTATCCTGTTTTCTTTTCGCCATCTGGAATATTTCATATTTATTTTCCTGGGG
>JAEZBT010000347.1 GCA_023426865.1 Actinomycetes bacterium | reverse complement strand
GTCGAGGCCGAACCAGCCGCCCGCGACGACGGCGGCCACCACCGGCACCGCCACCGCGGCGTCGCGCACGTGGCGCATCGTCCGGCCGCGGCGGACCCGCGTGTGCAGGCGCACCAGGTCGGAGGCGGCGGGCGTGAGGCCGTCCAGCGAGCGGGAGCGCTCGCCCACGGCGTTCCACATCAGGTCACCGAGGTCACGCGTCATGACGCACCTCCTTCCGGGTCGACACTCGTCGGGGGGCGGGATCGCCGACGGCGGCCCGCGGTGCCTCCGCGACCGGCACGCGCTCGGCCACGTCGGCGTCGAGGGCTGCGGTGAGCGCGGCGACGCCGTCGGACAGGTAGCGCTTCACCGCCCCCTCCGAGAGGTGCAGCAGCTGGGCGGTCTCCCGCGTGGAGAGGTCCTCCATGTGCCGCAGGACGACGCACGCCCGCTCCCGCGGCGCGAGCAGCGCGAGGGCCGCCTCCACCTCGGGCGCGAGGCCCACGCCGGGCGGGTCGACCGCATCCGGCACCACCTGCACGACCTGCCGCGCGAGCGCCTTCCGCTCGGTCGAGCGCCGTCGTCCGGCGTCGACGAACCTCGACGCGACGGCCCGCCGGACGTACGCCTCGGCCTCGGCCTCGGTCGCGAAGCGCGCCCGCCCGGAGAACGTCGCGACGAGCGCGTCCTGGACGAGGTCCTCCGCGTCGGCCCGTGAGGCGGTCAGCAGCATCCCGTACGCCACGAGGCGCGGATACCTCTCCGCCACCACCCGCTCGAGGAGCGGCTCCCATCTGCTCATGCCCACACCCTTTCGTCGGCACCAGAACGAATGAGGGTGCTCGCGCGGTTGGGGTGGCAGGCCATGAGTCGATCATGACGGACCGCCGGGTTCGGCGAATGGGCCTCCTGGGCGGGGCCGACGTCGCGCGCGGGCGGGCCGCACCCAGCCCTCAGGCGCGGGCGGCGTCCCGACGGCGGAGCACGACCTTGCGCGCCTCCTCCAGCCACAGCACCGAGCTCGCGAGCGCGACGCACACCACCCACTGGGCGACCGTCATCGGCTCCGTGCCGAAGGCGTTCTGCAGGAACGGCACGTGCACGACGGCGACCTGGAGCACGGCCGCCAGCGCCACCGACCCCCACAGCCACCGGTTGTGCGTGCGCGTGAGCGCGGAGTGCTCGCCGGAGCGGGCGTTGAACGCGTTGAACAGCTGCGCGAGCACGAGCACGGTGAACGCCGCGGTCCGGGCGAGGTCGACGCCGTCGTGCCCGTCGACGAGGCCCCCCGGCAGGTGGATGTCGATCGCGAGCAGCGACGCCGCGGCCATCACCGCGCCGATCCACAGCACGTCGCCCCACATCCGGGCGTCGATCACGCGCTCGGACAGCCGCCGCGGGGGCTGGGCCATGACGTCCTCGGTCTGCGGGTCGACGCCCATCGCGAGCGCGGGCCCGGTGTCCGTGAGCAGGTTGATCCACAGGATCTGGGTGGCGAGCAACGGGACCACGACCACCTCGCCGTGCCCGGTCAGCCCGAGGAACCCCGCGAGCACGACGCCGAGGAAGACCGTGAGCACCTCGCCCATGTTCGAGCTCAGCAGGAACCGCAGGAACTTCTTGATGTTCGCGAAGATCCCCCGCCCCTCGCGCACGGCGGCGACGATCGTGGCGAAGTTGTCGTCGGCCAGGATCATGGCGCCGGCCTGTCGGGTCACCTCGGTGCCGGTGATCCCCATGGCCACGCCGATGTCGGCGGACTTCAGCGCCGGGGCGTCGTTGACGCCGTCGCCGGTCATCGCGACGACCAGCCCGTCCGCCTGGAGCGCGTCGACGATCCGCAGCTTGTGCTCGGGGGAGACGCGCGCGAACACCGACGTCGTGCGCACGACCTCTCGCCAGCCGTCCTCGTCGAGCGCGTCCAGCTCGAGCCCGGTCGCCGCGCGTGCGCCGTCGGGCACGATGCCGAGGTCCGTCGCGATGCGCAGGGCGGTGCGCGGGTGGTCGCCGGTGATCATGATGACCCGGATGCCCGCGCGTCGGGCGGCCGCGACGGCGTCGCGCGCCTCGGGCCGCGGCGGGTCGATGATCCCGACGACGCCGCACCACACCAGCTCCTGCTCGAGCTCGGCCTCCAGCACGTCCCCGTCGAGGTCGACGACGGCGTCGGGCGCGAGCTCGGTGACCCGGAGGGCGACGCCGAGGGTGCGCAGTGCCTCGCCGGACATCTCCTCGACCGCGGCGAGCACGGCCGCCCGACGGTCGTCGTCGAGCGGGACCGGGTCGTCCCCGACGAGCACGTGCGTGCAGCGACCCAGCAGCACGTCGGGCGCACCCTTGGTCAGCACGGTGACGCCGATCGCACCCTCCACCTCGACCGGCGCCCCGACCGGCGCCTCGATGCTCGACATGAGCTTGCGCTCGGACGTGAACGGCACCGCCGCGACCCGTCGCGAGCGCGCGAGCCGCTCCTCGTGCAGCCCGGCGAGCTTGCGCTCGGCGACGAGGAAGGCGCCGTCGGTCGGGTCGCCCTCGAGCGCCCACGTCCCGTCGGGCTCCTCGCGCAGGACGGCGTCGTTCGCGGCGCTGCCGCCGGCCAGCACCGCGGCGACCTCCGCGCGCAGCGCACCACCCTCGGCGAGGTCGCCCCCGTCGTCCGCGACCACGGCGCCGACGGGCGCGTACCCGGCCCCCTCGACCCGCACCGACCCCGACGCGGTGACGACCCGCACCAGCGTCATCTCGTTCTGGGTGAGCGTCCCGGTCTTGTCCGAGCAGATCACCGACGCCGACCCGAGCGTCTCCACCGAGGCCAGCCGCTTCACGATGGCGTTGCGGCCCGCCATCCGTTGCACGCCGACGGCGAGCACCACCGACAGCACCGCCGGCAGCCCCTCGGGCACCGCGGCGACCGCGAGCGAGACGCCGAGCAGCAGCACGGTCACGTAGTCCGCGGCGGTCTGCAGGTCGGAGATGAGCAGCACCGTCACCACGACGACGATCGCGATGACCACCACCGCGATGCCGAGCATCCGCCCGACCTCGGACACCTCGCGCTGGAGCGGCGTGGGCTCCTGCTCGGTGTCCGCGAGGAGCTGTGCGATCTTCCCGGTCTCCGCGTCCATGCCGGTCGCCGTCACCACTGCCCGGCCCGACCCGCGCGTCACCGCCGTGCCGCCGAAGGCCATGTTCGTGCGGTCGCCCAGGGACGTCGGGCCCGTCAGCGGCGCGGTCTGCTTGGCCACGGCCTCGCTCTCGCCGGTGAGCGCCGCCTCCGCGACCTGCAGCGAGGCGACCTGGACCAGCCGCGCGTCGGCGGGCACGGTGTCGCCCTCGGCGAGCACGAGCAGGTCGCCCGGCACCACCTCGCGCGCCGGCACGCGCCGCTGCTGCCCGCCGCGGACCACCGACGCCGTCGGTGCGCTGATCCGCGCCAGCGCTGCGACGGCGTCCTCCGCCTTGCGCTCCTGCGCGACCCCCAGCACCGCGTTGGCCACCACGATCACCGCGATGACGATCGCGTCGACCGGCACCCCCTCCGCGCCCTCGGCCAGCCACGCGCCCACCGACACGACGACCGCGACCAGCAGCAGGACGACGAGCGGGTCCCGCAGCTGCGCCAGCAGCCGGCGCCACGTCGGCACGGGCGGGTCGGCGCGCAGCTCGTTCGGGCCGTGCTCGGCGAGGCGCCGCGCAGCCTCCTCGGGGGACAGGCCCGAGGCGAGGTCGGTCCCCAGGGCGCCGGCGACGTCGTCGGGGTCGATGAGCCAGGGTTCCGTCGCCGTGTCCACGACTCCATCTTGGCCTCGCGCACCTGCGGGCGGGTGGCGGGCGTCGCGCGGGCGCGATCACCTCGCCTCCACCATCTCCAGGCCGAACCTTCAGTGCAGCGGCAAGGTGCCGTAGCCGGGCAGGTCCACGCTCTCCTCCTCCGGAGGCGGTGGCCCGTCCTCCATCGGGAGCGTCAGCCAGGGACCGTCGACCCCGAGCACATACCGCGAATCCCCGCTTGTGGCGCCCACCCGCAACCCGTCGCGTTCGCCGATCACGCCGAGGTTCACTCTTGCGTCCGGATCAGGCGTCTGGACGATCTCGTACCCCAGCGCCTCGATGGCCTCGATCAACTGCTCATCGGTGATCACAGGCCCCTCGACCGAGACATTCACCGAGTACCGCTGACGGTTGACCATGCCATCGCCACCACTGGAGTACTCGCCGCGCGCCGCGACAATCGTGCCGCCCAGCGCATCGGCCAACGCAACCAGGTCCTCGGCCGCAGCAGCCCGAACCTGCTCACGCGATCGCGCCATGTCCTCCGCCGAGTCCGGCGGCGCGAACCTCGAGCACCCCGCCAGCGATGCGATCACCGCAACCGCTGCCGGCGCCACCCACCAACGTCGCGTCGTCACTCTCCCGCCTTTGTCCACGAAGACTCAGCCTTCGGCCTCGAACGGCAGGCGGAGCGGCAGAGTGCCGAAGCCCGGCAGGTCCAGGCTCTCCTCCGCCGGAGGCGGCGGGCCGTCCTCCATCGGGATGGTGAGGTACGGGCCGCTGATCGATGCCCTGATCGGCGGCTCCCCTGCGTACACGCCCAACCTCAGGCCGTCGCGCTCGCCCACCACCGGGAGACTCGAGTCGTCGGAGTCGGGTTCCTGGGCGACGTCGTACTGGAGGGCCTCGAGCGCCGCGACGACCTGGTCGGTGGTGGTCGTGGGGCCGTCGATGTCGACGCCTGCTTGGTACTGCTGACGGTTGACCATGCCGTCGCCGCCGCTGTTGTACCGGCCGCGCGCCGCGACGATCGTGCCGCCCAAGGCGTCGGCCAGCGCAACCAGATCCTCAGCTGCCGCAGCCCTGACCTGCTCACGGGACGCAGCTACATCCTCAACGGTGTCCGCAGGGGCATAGCGGGAGCAGCCGAGGACCAGCGTGACGAGCGCCATCGCGAGGAATCCTGCCCGCCATCGTCGTCGTGACGTCACGGCCCTGTACTCCGATCCGGTCTTCTGTCGGGATAGTCGGTCGGCGTCCGACTCGCCTCCGGATCGATCGGTGAGCTCCAGATCGGGTCGTACGTGTGCTCGGCAGCAACCACCTCGTCATAGTCCCCGACGACGATCTGCCCGATGTTGAACAGCGACTCGCTACCCGGGTCGAAGTACTTGACGTGGTCGTCGAAGTTCCGGAAGTGGTCGTTCCTCGACGTCGACTCGGCCTGGAACCGGTTCGCCCCGAAGTCGTCCTCGGCGACGTCGTTGCCCAGGCCCGCCCCGAAGACGGTGCCGCCGCCGACCCAGCCGTTGTCCGCGAGCGCCGCCACCGGGTCCCTGCTGTTGTTGCCCGCCCACACGTGATCGGCCGCCACGCCGAGGTCGGACGCGTGGTCCACCCCGCCGCCCGCGCCAGGGCTGCCGACGAGCACGATGTCGTCGGCCGCGAGCCCGGCGTCAGAAGCGGCATGGGCAGTGGTCGTCGACCCGTAGCTGTGACCGACCACCGTCAGGTGCGCCTGGGCGCCGGTGTCGCTGGCCCGCAGGCCGTCGACGTACCGGGACAGGAGCTCGCCGCCGTCCGTGGCCGCCCCCTCGCCCACCACGCCGATGGCGTCCCCGACGACGTTGCTCGGCGCGTCGTAGCCGATCCACATGATCGAGGCGACGCTCGAGTCCGGGTCCGACAGGCGCGCGGACTCGTAGACGTTGTAGGCCTTCGCGCCGTACTGCTCCGCCTCGGTACCGCAGCTCCACAGGCCGGGCACGAGGATCGACACGTGGTCGGCGGTGTCCGGGTCGCCGAGGGAGATCGCGACCTTTCCGTCGCCGCCGAAGGCGCGCGAGTCGTACAGGTGCAGCAGCGGCACGAGGGGTTCCCCAGTGATCGGGTCGGGCCTCGCAGCACCGTCGTCCAGGGCCGCCTTCGCGGCGCGGGCGTTGTTCAGCGCCTCGGCGTCCTCGTGCAGGAGCTCGCCTCGTCCCTCACGCAGCTCCAGCGACTCGAGATCCGTCGTGAGCATCGCCCGGTTCGCCTCGTCGCGCACCGCTGCCGGGATCCCGTCGGCGTTCCCGATGACCTCCGGGTGGGCGGCGAGGACCGCGAATCGCTCATCGTCGGACAGGGAGGCCCACCAGTCCGCGACGGCCTGCGGGGTCGCGCCCGACGTCGGCGAGCCCGGTCGCCGGAGGGCGTCGTCGGCGATGTCGATGTGACCGCTGGTGGCCGCCCGCGCCTTTGCGAGCGAGTCGTAGGCGGTGAGCGCGTCGAGCATCGCCTGCTCGGCCGCCACGACGTCCCGCTCGAGACCGTCAATGGCGTGGTTCAGGCTGCCGTAGGACGTGAACAGCCACCGCACCCGGTCCGTCAGCTCCGCGATCGGCGGGTCGTCACTCAGTCGTGCCGCCGCACAATCGTGCTCGAGGTCGGCCCGGCTCGCGTGGTAGGCGATCCTGCGCTCCGTCAGGTCCTCCCGGAGACCCCGGAGCCTGGCGAGCTCGTCGGCGAGCACGTCGGCCGCCCGGGCGACTTGGCGGACGGCGATGGACATGGCGTGCGCGTCGGCCCCGGTGCTCCGGGCCCGCGCCCCGTACGCCCTCGAGGCCGTACCCGTCCATCCGTCGAGGGTTGCCGTGTCGTGGGTGAACGTGTCGAAGTCGTCGAGGTTGACGGCGGTCGCGAGCAGGTCCTGGGCGAACGCCGCGACGGCGGCCGGGTCGCCGTCCACTGGAGGCACGGCCCGGGCCCGCGGCGGCAGGGCGAGGTTCACGGTGCTCACGGTGCGTCCCGCAGCCAGGTCTGGAACTGGTCCTGGGCGTCGAGGTCGCAGCCCAGGTACGCCTGGTACGCCGCGTTCAACTGATCGGCCACCCCGCGCGAGCGGTCGGCGAGCGCACCCACCTCCGTCCCCCAGCCGGAGGTCCATGTCCCGACGCGCGCGCGGACGGCGTCGGGGAACCCCGCGGTCGAGGAGTCGACCAGGCGGGCCCGGGCCGTGGCGAGGCGCGCGGCCTGGTCGTTCCAGTCGTTGGCCGAGTCGAACAGCGTCGGCGGGATGACCGTGAACTCGTCACTCACCGAGCACCACATCCGTCCCGACCAGACTGCGCAGAGTCGTGTCGGACACCGGCAGCTCGCGTCCCGTGACGCTCACCAGGACGGCGGGGTCCAGCCTGACGACGCGAGCCGAGCGGCCTTCGCGCTCGAGGTCGAGCACCAGGGTGGACCCCTGGGTCCGCCATCGGCCGACCCAGCCCGCGGCCTCGGCCGCACGCGCCACGTCCTCGGCGAGCGACGTCGCCGGGTCGGCGTAGGTGTCGGGGGCGACCGGCATCCGGGCCTGACCGACCGCGACCACACGTCCGCTCGTCGTCGCCGCGTGCCATCGGTACGTGGGATCCACGCCCTCCGCACCGGCGCCCGCTGCGTTCAGGAGGGCACCGAGGGCGGCCCGGACCTCCCGGCTCTCGCTGTCCAGCGCGGCATCACTCACCGGCGTCGGTCGCAGCTCGGGTTCCGGCTCCGGGGGCAGGACGACGATGTCGACGTCCGGATGACGCTCGTGCAGGTGCGCCAGCAGCGGCGCCGCCGCGAGGCGCTCGTCGGGGTCGGGCACCTGGCCACTGTAGTGACGCCCGCTCGTACGGGGGCGTCCTTCGCCGACGACCTCCGGGTGCCGTGGTACGGCAGGCGGGTGAGATCCGACGACCGCGTCGTACGTGACGGCGAGCACCCGGGGCCGCGCTAGCCTGCGCGGGTGACCGTGGACGGCCGGGCAGGGTTGGCAGGGGCGACCCCGTGAGCGTCCTGTCGGACCTGCGGACCGTCGCCGTCCACCGCGACTTCCGCAAGCTCTTCGCGGTGCGGCTCGTGTCGCAGTGCGGCGACGGCATGTTCCAGGCCGGGCTCGCCACGCTCTTCTTCTTCCAGCCGGAGCGGATGGCGACGGCCGGCGACGTCGCCGTCGCGTTCGCCGTCCTGCTGCTGCCGTTCACCGCGGTGGCGCCCTTCGCCGGCCCGCTGCTGGACAGGTGGCGGCGCCGGCAGGTGCTGCTCCTGGGGAACGCGGTGCGCGTGCCGCTCGCGCTGGTGCTGGCCGTGCTCATGGCGACCGTCGGCGTCGGGCCGTGGGTCTACGCGCTCGCGCTGGTCACCCTCGGGGTGAATCGGTTCCTCCTGGCCGCGCTGTCCGCGGGCCTGCCGCACGTCGTCCCGCGCCCGCAGCTGCTCATGGCGAACGCGATCACGCCGACGCTCGGCGGCGTCTCGGCGGTCGTGGGAGCCGGGCTCGGGTTCCTGCTCTCGCGCATCACGCCGGAGGGCGCGATCCGGGACGGCGTCGTGCTCACCGTCGCCTCCCTGTTCTTCGCGGGCGCGAGCGCGCTCGCGCTGCGGCTGGGCGCCGACCAGCTC
>JAEZBT010000326.1 GCA_023426865.1 Actinomycetes bacterium | reverse complement strand
GAGCTGGTGCGCGCGGGCCTGCGGGCGATCGCCGCCCGTGGCGTGGTGAGCGCCCACGAGTTCAGCGACCCGGCCCTGGACACGCGTGCCGGCCTGGCCGCCCTGCTCGCCCTGACCGCGGATGCGGCGTGCGGCCTGCCCGAGGTCGTCGGCTACCGCACGGAGCTCTGCGAGGACGCCGGCCAGGTCCGTCGCCTCGCCGAGGAGATCCCCGGGCTCACCGGGGTGGCCACGGGCCCGCTCGACGGGCCCTTCGGCCCGCTGACGGCGGCGGTGCGGGCCCCCTATGCGGGTGTCGAGCCGACGACGCGCGGCGAGCTCGCGCTCACCGCCGAGCAGGTGGCCAACCATGTCGGCGCGGTGACGCGGGCCGGGCTCCAGGCCGCGCTGGAGGTCGTGGGGGACCGGGCGATGGCCGAGGCGCTGCTCGGCGTCCAAGCGGCCGCGGAGGTCGAGGGCATCGACCGGATGCACGCGGCCGGCCACCGGCTGGAGACCGCTGAGATGATCGACACGCCGGCGCTGGCACGCATCCTCGTGCTCGGCCTGACGATCTGCGGGCGTCCGGTCCACGACGCGTCCTGGGGCGGCCCGGAGGGGGCGTACGCGCGGCTCCTGGGTCCGATGCGGGCCGCGAACCTCAACCCCTTCGCCGACCTCGTCGCGGCGGGCGTGCCCCTCGCCTTCGCGTCGGGCAGCCCGGCGACGCCCGTCGACCCGTGGGCGGCCATCCATGCCGCCGTGCACCACCACGAGCCGAGCCAGCGCCTCTCCTCGGCGGCGGCGTTCCGGGCGCACACCGCCTCGGGTCACCGCGCGGGGCGACGGCCGGAGACGGGCGCGCTGCGCACCGGGGGCCCGGCGACGTTCGCCGTCTGGCGCGAGGTCGCATTGTCCGAGTGCGAGCGGGCGACCGGGTTCTCGGCGGTCTTGTTGCCCGACCTCGACGACGGACGCCCGAGTCCGATCTGCGTGCGCACAGTGCGGGACGGCGTCGTCCTGCACGACGAGACGGCCTGAGCGACACGCCGCCGACACGCCGGGGCGGGCCGCCTTCACCCGATCGGACCAGCGGGCCGGTGACCTGCGAATATGGGCCTGACCTGCGACGATGCGGCCTTGACTGATCCGCTGGAACGGGTAGTTTTCCCAACGTTCCTCCCTGCGGTCGCGGCGTCCAGGCGGCGCCTGACCGGTGCTCCGGATGCGCCCGCGGGGGACACCGGCTGGGCTCGCGCGTTCAGTAGACAACGGTCGTGGGTGGTCCCACCCCGACCGGTCCGAAGGACGCGCGGGCCAGTCGGCCGGTGTCCGTGACCCCGCCGCGCGCACCGTACGATCGTCCGGTGCCCCTGCCCGTCCCGTCCCGTCGCGCGACGCTGCTGCTCGCGGTCGGGGGTGGGCTCGCCACGGAGGCCGGCTTCCCGGGTCTCGGCTGGTGGCCGCTGACGATCGTCGGTATGGCGCTCCTCTTCCTCGCGCTCGCTCGAGACAGCGCGCGCTGGAACCTGGTCGTGGGGCTGGTGTTCGGCCTCGCGCTGTTCGTGCCGCACGTGACGTTCGTGGAGGCGGCTGTCGGGCTCGTGCCTTGGCTGGCCCTGGCGACGGCCGAGGCCGGCCTGGTCGCGCTGTTCGGCGCCGCCTGGACCTGGGCGCGTCGCGGCGAGGTCATCTGGCGTGCCGCGCGGTTCCAGATCCCGGTCTTCGGCGTGCTCTGGGTCGCGGTCGAGGAGGTGCGGTCGGTGTGGCCGTTCGGTGGCTTCCCGTGGGGGCGGCTCGCGTTCGCGCAGGCCGACTCGCCACTCGGCCGCTGGGCATGGGCCGGCGGGGTGCCGACGGTGTCCTTCCTCGTCGCGGTCGCCGGTGCACTGCTGGCGCTCGGCGTCGTCGCGGCGCGGCGCGTCGACCTCGGTGCCGCGAGCGGGGCCCTGGTCGCGGTGGTCGCGGTCGTGGCGTCGGGCCTCTTCCTCCCGCTGAGCAGTGCACCTCAAGCGGGCCGGCTGCAGGTGGGCGCGGTGCAGGGCAACGTCCCCGACCGCGGACTGGACTCCTTCTCCCAGGCCCGCGAGGTGCTGCGCAACCACGTGGCGGGGACCGAGCAGCTCGCGCAGTCGGTCAGTACGCCGCTGGACGTCGTGCTGTGGCCCGAGAACAGCACGGACATCGACCCGCGGGCGGACGACGAGGCGGCGGACCTCGTCACGCGTGCCGCGCGGGCCGTCGCGGCTCCGATCCTGGTGGGCACCGATCAGTACCCGGAGTCGGGCGGCCGCCTCAACACCGCGCTGCTGTGGGACCCGGCCACCGGTCCGGGGCCGAGCTACGACAAGCTGCACCCCACACCGTTCGCGGAGTACATCCCGATGCGGGGCCTCGCCCGCGCGGTCTCCGACGCCGTGGACCGCGTCCGCACCGACATGATCCCGGGCGCCACCGTGGGGGCGCTCGACCTCCCGGTGGCGCGGCTGGACCGCTCGGTGACGCTCGGCGTGGGCATCTGCTTCGAGGTCGCGTACGACGACATCATCCGCAACACCGTCGAGGAGGGTGCCGAGCTCATCGTCATCCCGACGAACAACGCGACGTTCGGGCGCACCGACCTGTCGGTGCAGCAGCTCGCCATGTCCCGGATCCGGGCGATGGAGCACGGCCGCGCGACCGTGCAGGTCTCGACGGTGGGCGTCAGCGCGCTCATCGACCCCGCGGGCATCGTGCTCCAGCGGACGGACCACTGGGAGGCCCAGCAGATGGCCGCGGCGCTCCCGCTGCGCACGTCGTTGACGCCCGCCACGCGGTTCGGTGACGCCGTGACCTGGGGGTTCCGGGCACTCGGCCTGGCTGCCGTCCTGGCGGGCATGGCGGGTGCCACGCGGGTCCGCCGGGACGACCGCGCGCTGGTGGCCGCGGCATGACCAGGGTGCTCGTCGTCGTCCCGACGTACGACGAGGCGCAGACCCTGCCGGGGACGCTCGCGCGCCTGCGGACGGCCGTGCCCGAGGCGGACGTGCTCGTGGTCGACGACGGCAGCCCGGACGGGACCGGCGAGCTCGCCGAGCGCGCCGCCGCCGACGACCCGGCGGTCCATGTGCTGCACCGGTCGGGCAAGCAGGGGCTGGGCAAGGCGTACGTCGCCGGGTTCGGCTGGGCCCTGGCACGCGGCTACGACGTCGTCGTGGAGATGGATGCGGACGGCTCGCACCAGCCGGAGGAGCTGCCCCGCCTGCTCGCCGCCTTCGCGGACGGCCCAGGCGGACCGGACGCGCGGGTGGACCTCGTCATCGGCTCGCGGTGGGTGCCGGGGGGCAGCGTCGTGAACTGGCCCTGGCACCGGGAGGTGCTCTCCCGCGGCGCGAACACGTACACGCGCTTGGCCATGGGCCTGCCGGTGCGGGACGCCACGGCGGGGTTCCGGGCGTACCGGGCGCCGGTGCTGGCCGCCCTGCACCTGGCGGAGGTCGCCTCCGCGGGCTACTGCTTCCAGATCGACATGGCGTGGCGGGTCCACCTGTCCGGAGGCGTCATCCGCGAGGTCCCCATCCGGTTCGTCGAGCGACAGCAGGGCCGGTCGAAGATGAGCAACCGGATCGTGGTGGAGGCGCTGCTGCGCGTGACCGGCTGGGGGGTGCGGCACCGGTGCGCCCAGGCGCGGTCGTGGGCGGGTAGAGCGGTGGCCGCCGTCCGAGGACGGCGGCCACGTCGGGCGTAGTGGGTGCGCCAGGCGCGTGAGCCCGGGCGTCCGGGTTCAGGCGGAGCGGCGGAGCTTGCCGGCCCGCAGCAGCTCGAGGCGCTCGGTGAGGAGCTCTTCGAGCTCGCCGACCGTGCGGCGCTCGAGCAGCATGTCCCAGTGGGTGCGCGGAGGCTTGGTGGCCTTGGGCTCGGGCATGCTCGCATCGCGCAGCAGCGCCTCGGCGCCGCAGCGGCACTCCCAGACGACCGGGACGTCTGCCTGGACCGAGAAGGGCAGAACGATGGTGTGACCGTTGGGGCAGTCGTAGTACGCCTCGAACCGCTCGGCGAACTCCACGCCCTCCTCGGACTCCATGCTGTGTGCGCCGATACGGGTCCCGCGCAGCGATCGATCCGCCATCGCGTCCTCCCCTCGTGATGGGACGAGCACCGGTCCGGCCGCTCGTCGTACCTCCACAACGCACCGCCGCAGGTTCGTGTTCCGACCGCAGCGTGAAGGTCCGGTGAACATCGGGGGTAAAAATTCCCGATGACCACCGTATCAACGGTCCCGTGGGAGGCGTGCGGCCGCAACCCGAGCCGCTGGCCGAGGTACTGGCGCCCGTCACCCCGGTCCGGCCTGGCGTCGGGGCAGGACGACCCCGTCGGTGAACAGCACGCCGTCGGCGAAGTGTGCCTCCACCCGCCCGCCGCCGAACTGCTCGTCGTGGAGGCGGGAGTAGAGACCGCCGGCCGCGACCAGCTCCTCGTGCGTCCCGGACTCCACGATGCGGCCGGCGTCGAGCACGGCGATGACGTCGGCGTGCCGCACCGTCGACAGGCGATGGGCGATGGCGATCGTCGTGCGTCCCGCCATCGCTCTCGCCAGGGCCCGCTGGACGACCCGCTCGCTGAGGGTGTCCAGGGCCGAGGTCGCCTCGTCGAGGATGAGCACCGCCGGGTCCTTCAGGAGCACCCGGGCGATGGCGATCCGCTGCTTCTCGCCCCCGGAGAGCCGGTAGCCGCGCTCGCCCACGGTCGTCCGGTAGCCGTCCGGGAACGCCGCGACGCGATCGTGGATGTTCGCGGCGCGCGCGGCGTCGACGAGCTCGGCGTCGGTCGCGTCCGGCCGCGCGTACCGCAGGTTCTCCGCGATCGTCCCGTGGAACAGGTACGGGTCCTGCGTGACCATGCCGACGGCGTCGGCGAGCGAGCTCAGCGTGAGGTCGCGCACGTCGGCTCCGTCGATCCGCACAGCGCCGCGGTCCACCTCGTACAGGCGGGGGAGCAGGTAGGTCAGCGTGGTCTTCCCGGCGCCCGAGGGCCCGACGAGCGCCGCGAGCTGACCCGGGCGGACGGTGAGCGAGACGGCCTCGAGCGTCCACGGACGCCGTGGCGAGCCCGGTTCCGCCGGGGGGCGTGGCG
Organism: Actinomycetes bacterium; assembly: GCA_023426865.1. Classification (GTDB taxonomy): domain Bacteria; phylum Actinomycetota; class Actinomycetes; order Actinomycetales; family Cellulomonadaceae; genus Actinotalea. Next base: position 73 of record JAEZBT010000326.1, on the reverse strand, counting down.
GCTCGGTCTCCTCCGCGCCCTCGGACCGGGCGGCGACGCCGAGCGACGGTCGGGAGCCGGATCCGGTCGGCGC
>JAEZBT010000295.1 GCA_023426865.1 Actinomycetes bacterium | reverse complement strand
GGGCCGCCCCGCGAACGCCTGGACCTTCGGTGCGCAGCGCACCGGCGCGCCGGTGGTCTGCTGCTGCCGCGTCAACGACGCCGAGCCCGGCACGGCGCCGCTCGCCGAGCCGCAGGTGATCGTCGTGCGGGACGTGAGCGTCATGGGCGCCTTGGACGTCCTGACGGGCCTGCGGCCGGATGGCTGGCTGCTGCTCGACTCGCCGCACCGGCCGGCCGACCTGGGCCTCGGACCCGTCGTGGCCGCCCTGCCCGAGGACCATGCCGTGGCCGTCGGCGCGACCGAGCTCGCCCGCACCCACCTCGGCCGGCCGCTGCCGAACTCGGCGCTCCTGGGCGCCCTCGCGGCGCTGACGGGCGTCGTCGGCCTCGACGCGGTCCATCACGCGATCGACGTGACGAGCCATCGCCGCGGGCGCGCCGCGCTGGCCGCTGCGGAGGCGGCCTACCACCAGGTGCTCGGTCGGCGGGAGCCGCCCCGTCGCGCGCCACCGCGGCGGGGTCCCCGGCCCCGCGCCGTGGCCCGCGCCTGCCCGGAGCCGTCCTCGAGCAGGTGACGCGGCTGTCGGTCAGGCCGACTCCCGGAGCTGCAGCCGCGGGCTGAACAGCACCGGCTCGTCCGGCACGGCCTCGCCGCGGAGCAGGGCGGCCAGCATCGTCCCGGACCGTGCGGCCATGTCGGTGAGCGGCTGCACCACGGTGCTCAGGGGAGGGGCCGTGCTCTCGGCCACGCCGATGTCGTCGAAGCCGAACACCGCGACGTCGCCCGGGACGGACAGCCCGCGGGCGGAGATCTGCAGGAGCGCGCCCGAGGCCATGAGGTCGTTCGCGACGAAGACCGCGTCGAGGTCCGGCACCCGGTCGAGCAGCCGCTCCATCGCCTCCGCGCCGCTGCGGGCGGTGAAGTCGCCGTACTCGACCGCGTCGTCGGGCAGGCCGGCCCGGGTCATCGCGTCGCGCCAGCCGCCGAGGCGGTCCAGGCCCGCCGTCATGTCGCCCGGTCCGGCGATCGTCCCGATGCGGCGGCTGCCGCGGCCGATGAGGTGCTCGGTGGCGAGCTGCGCGCCCCGCGTGTTGTCCGTGTCCACGTAGTGCACGCCCGTGACGTCGAGCGGGCGGCCGATGAACACGGTCGGCAGCCCCGACTCGACGAGCGCCGTGTTGAGCCCGTCGTCACGGTGGTGGGACGCCACGACCGCGCCGTCGACGTGGCCGGTGGTGACGTAGTGCGCCGCCTTGCGCGCGGAGGCCGCGTCACGCGCCACGAGGAGCACCATCTGCAGGTCCTCCACCTCGAGTGACATCGACAGGCCGTCGACGATGCCCGCGAAGAACGGGTCGGACAGCAGACGCCGGTTCGGCTCGGGCAGGACGAGCGCCACCGAGCCCGTGCGGCGCGTGGCCAGGGAGCGCGCCACCGGGTTGGGCACGAAGTGCAGCTCGGCGATGGCGGCCTCCACCGCGAGCCGGGCCTCCGGGCTGACCAGGTGCCCGCCGTTGATGACGCGCGAGGCGGTGGCCCGCGAGACCCCGGCGAGAGCGGCGACCTGCCGGATCGTCGGTGCACCCGTGCGGCCGGTGCGGCCGGCGCGCCCCTGCCCGTCCACCTGCGCGTCGACCTGCGCGTCGACGGGTGTCTCCATGGTCACGAGCCGACCGTACCGGCCCCGCCGAGGTCGCCCGACGCAATAATCCGTGCGTACTCCATCGCGCTGCGCTTGGGCGTGCGCCGGCCGGTCGCGAAGTCCACGTGCACCACGCCGAACCGCTTGGCGTACCCGTAGGCCCACTCGAAGTTGTCCAGGAGCGACCAGACGAAGTAGCCGCGGACGTCGGCGCCCGCGTGCACGGCGTCCGACACCGCGCGCAGGTGGTCCCGCACGTAGGCGGTGCGCGCGGGGTCGTCGACCGTACCGTCGGGGGAGACGGTGTCGTCGAACGCGGCGCCGTTCTCCGTGACGTACAGCGGGATCCCGGCCGGTCCGGTGTAGTGCCGGTGCAGTCCCTCCAGCAGCCGGCGCAGGCCGTCCGGCTGCACCTCCCAGTCCATCGCCGTGCGCGGCAGGTGCCGCGACACGAGCGTCGAGCGGCCCAGGCCCACGTTCGGGTCCGACGTCGGCCGGCTCACCGCGGCCTGGGTGGGCAGGGCCTCGCCGGCGGGGACCTCGTGCGCGCACACCGCGCCGCCGTTGTAGTAGTTGATCCCGACGAAGTCCACGGGGCCGGCGATCTCCTCGAGGTCGCCGTCGCGCACCGGGATGGTCACGCCCGCGCCCGCGTACGCCTCGGCCGCGCCCGCGGGGTAGCGGCCGAGCAGCGCCGGCTCCAGGAACACCTCCTGCAGCAGCAGCTCCGTGCGTCGCGCGAGCACTGCGTCCTCCGGGTGCCACGGGTGGGCCGGGTCGGAGACGGTGCAGTTCACGGTGAAGCCCACGGTGATGTCACGGTCCACCGAGCGGAGCGCGCGGGCGGTGCGCCCGTGCGCCAGCAGCTGGTGGTGCATCGCCGAGACCGCCGCCTGCGGCTCCTGCCGGCCGGGCGCGTGCTGCCCGCCCGCGTAGCCGAGGTACGCCACGCACCACGGCTCGTTGAGGGTGGACCAGTGCCGCACACGGTCGCCGAGGCGGTCGTGCAGCGCGAGGGCGTACTCGGTCATCCGGTCCGCGACGTCGCGGTTCGCCCAGCCGCCCAGGTCCTCGAGCCACTGCGGCAGGTCCCAGTGGTAGAGCGTCAGCCACGGGGTGATGTCGCGCTCGAGCAGGCCGTCCACGAGCCGGGAGTAGAAGTCGAGCCCCCGCGGCTCGATCCGGCCGGGCTCGGGCACGATCCGCGGCCACGACGTCGAGAAGCGGTACGCCGTCAGGCCGAGGCGGGACATGAGGTCCAGGTCCTCGGGCCATCGGTGGTAGTGGTCGCAGGCCACGTCGCCGTGGTCCCCGCCGACGACCGCGCCCGGCATGCGGCAGAACGTGTCCCAGATGGAGGGCGTGCGGCCGTCCTCGGCCGCGGCCCCCTCGATCTGGAACGCCGCCGTGGCCGCCCCCCAGACGAAGCCCGGGGGGAAAGCCGGTCGGTTGCCGGTGACCTCAGCGTCGGTCGCGGCACCGGTGCCGGCCGTCGTCACTGCGTTCACCCCTTCACCGCGCCCTGCATGATGCCCGCGACCAGCTGACGGCCCGCCACGACGAACAGCGCGATGAGCGGGATCACGGAGATGACGACGCCGGCCATGATCAGCGCGATGTCCTTGAAGAAGCCTGCCTGCAGCAGCTGGAGCGCCACGGGAAGCGTCGGGTTCTTCGTGCCGAGCACGATCGAGGGCCAGAAGAAGTTGGTCCACGACGCGATGAACGTGAACAGGCCGAGCATCGCGGCCGCCGGGCGGGCGGCCGGCAGCGCGACGTTCCAGAAGGTGCGGATCATGCTCGCGCCGTCGACGCGCGCCGCCTCGATGAGCTCGTAGGGCAGCGCGGAGTCGAGGTACTGCGTCATCCAGAAGACGCCGAACGCGGTGACCATGCCCGGCAGGATGACGGCCCACAGACTGCCCACCAGGTCCAGCTCGCGCATGACGATGAACAGCGGGACGACGCCGAGCTGCGTCGGGACGGCCATCGTCGCGATGACGAACACGAGCAGCGGGCGACGGCCGCGGAAGCGGAGCTTGGCGAACGAGTACCCGGCGAGCGTGGCGAACATGACGACCGAGACGGCCGTCGCGGTCGAGACGATGATCGAGTTGAGGATCGCCTGCCACAGGTCGATGTCGGCCTCGAGCACGCGCTTGAGGTTGGTGATCAGCTCACCGTCGGGCAGCAGCCGGGGGATGGGGTTCTGCGCGATCTCGGCCGAGGTGGACGAGGCGAGCTGCACCGCGAAGTACAGCGGGTACGCGGAGATGACGATCGCCAGGCTGAGCAGCACGTACGTCAGCCAGCGCGGACGCCGCTCGGACCCGACGCCTCCGCGCCGACGGGCGGCGCTCCGGGCGGCGCCGGCACCGGCGGTCTGACGGATCACGGGGATCGAGGGGGCGCTCATCGGGCGCTCCTTCCAGCGACGCGCTTCGCCTGACGCGAGGTGCGCAGGGTCGGCTCGGCGGCGATCCGCCGGGTGATCAGGTAGTTCGCGATCCCGAAGATCACGATGACGAGGAACAGGAGCCAGGCGACGGCCGCGGCGCGGCCGAGGTTCGTGTTCCGCCAGCCGAGCTCGTACAGGTACAGGGTGACCGTGAGCCACTGGCGGTCGTTGCCGCCCTGGCCCATCTGGTCGTACATGCGCGGCTCGTCGTAGATCTGCAGGCCGCCGATCGTGGAGGTGATGACGACGAAGATGATGGTCGGCCGCACCATCGGGATGGTGACCGAGAAGAACTGCCGCACACGGGACGCGCCGTCGATGACCGCGGCCTCGTACAGGTCCTGCGGGATCGCCTGCATGGCGGCGAGGAAGATCAGTGTGTTGTAGCCGGTCCAGCGGAAGTTCACCATCGACGCGATGGCGACGTGGGACCAGAACGGGTCCGAGTGCCAGGCGATCGGGTTCATCCCGACCTGCTCGAGGACCGCGTTGATCATGCCGGAGTCGTCCGCGAACATCTTCGAGAAGACGAGCGTGACGGCGACCGGGGCGACGACGTAGGGGAGCAGGACGCCCATCCGCCAGAAGGTCCGCGCGCGCAGGTTCGCGTGCAGCAGCGCGGCGAGCATCAGGGCCATCAGCACCTGCGGCACCGACGACAGCAGGAAGATCGAGATGGTGTTGCGCAGGGCCTTCCAGAAGAACGCCTGGTCCAGCACGGTGGAGAAGTTCTCGAGCCCCACGAACTCGCCCTGGCCGCCCAGCAGATCCCACTCGTGGAGCGAGACGAAGCCCGTGTAGAGCAGCGGGAAGAGCCCCGTGATCGCGAAGACCACGAAGAACGGCGAGATGTAGAGGTAGGGCGAGACCTTCACGTCCCAGCGGCCGAGCGTCTGGCGGAAGCCGATGCGGCGCGGGGGAGCGGACAGGGTGGACGACGCCGCGGCGCCGCGTGGGCGCCGGGAGCGGGTCGGGGTCTGCGTGGACATGCGGGTCCTTGGGGTGCACGAGCCGGCGGGCTCAGGT
>JAEZBT010000277.1 GCA_023426865.1 Actinomycetes bacterium | reverse complement strand
ACGCTGTACGGGCCCGACCTCACGCTGGACGGGCGCGGCCTGCACGTGCCGGGCGCCGGGCCGTGCGTCGGGGTCTGGCGGCTGGGCTGAGCGGCGTCGGCGCCGGGCGGCACGGTGGCTAGGGTTGCGGCTGTGGCAGCTGGCACCGGGTACTTCGACGCCGACCGCGAGCGTCGCGTGGCCGAGGGGCCCAAGTCCCCGGCCCGGACGGCCTTCGAGCGGGACCGGGCGCGCATCGTGCACTCCGCGGCCCTGCGCCGGCTCGGTGCCAAGACCCAGGTGCTGGGCCCCGCCAGCGACGACTTCGTGCGGACCCGGCTGACCCACACGCTCGAGGTGGCCCAGGTGGGCCGCGAGCTGGCGAAGGCCCTGGGCTGCGACCCCGACGTCGTCGATGCCGCGTGCCTCGCGCACGACCTCGGGCACCCGCCGTTCGGGCACAACGGGGAGCGCGCCCTCGCCGAGCTGACCACCCACATCGGCGGCTTCGAGGGCAACGCGCAGACCCTGCGGCTGCTCACCCGCCTCGAGCCCAAGGTCGTCGACCGGTCCGGCGCGAGCGTGGGCCTGAACCTCACGCGCGCGAGTCTCGACGCGTCGGTGAAGTACCCGTGGGGCGTCGGCGACCTCTCGCGGGCCGGCGAGGACGCCGACGGCGCCGCCCCGGTGAAGTTCGGGGTCTACGCCGACGACCTCGCCGCCTTCGCCTGGCTGCGCGAAGGCGCGCCCGACGGCCAGCGCTGCGTGGAGGCGCAGGTCATGGACCTGGCCGACGACGTCGCGTACTCGGTGCACGACGTCGAGGACGCCGTCGTGGGCGGACGGCTGGACCTGGGCGTCCTCGCCGACGCCGAGGTGCGTGACCGCGTCGTGGCCACCGTCCGCGCCTGGTACGGCGACGGCGTCGGCGAGGACGCGCTGCGGGCGGCCATGGCCCGGCTGCCGCGGACGGGGACCTGGGTGCGCGGGTGCGACGGGTCGCGGGCGGCGCTCGCGGCCCTGAAGGACATGACGAGCAGCCTCATCGGGCGCTTCTGCGGCGCGGCCATCGACGCGACACGCGCCGAGTACGGGACGGGCCCGCTGACCAGGTACGCCGCCTCGCTCGTGGTGCCCGAGGCCACGCTCGCCGAGATCGCGGTGCTCAAGGGGCTCGCCGTCGCGTTCGTCATGGCCCCGCGCGAGGCGGAGCCGCTGTACGCCGGTCAGCGCCGGCTGCTCACGGACCTCGTCGCCGAGCTGTTCGAGCGGCCGGACCAGCTCGAGCCGGCCTTCGCCGCGGACTGGGCGCGGGCCGCCGACGACCACGCCCGGCTGCGCGTCGTCGTCGACCAGGTCGCCTCGCTCACCGACGTCTCCGCCGCGGACTGGCACGTCCGGCTGCTCGCCTAGACTCGCGGCGTGGCACGCATCCGGAGCGAGGACATCGCCGCGGTGCGTGAGCGGGCGAAGATCGAGGACGTCGTCGGCGAGCACGTCACGCTGAAGCCCGCGGGCGTCGGCTCGATGAAAGGCCTGTGCCCGTTCCACGACGAGCGCACCCCCTCCTTCCACGTCCGGCCGCCCGTGAACCTGTGGCACTGCTTCGGCTGCGGCGAGGGCGGCGACGTCATCTCCTTCGTGCAGAAGGTCGACGGCCTCGGCTTCACCGAGGCGGTCGAGCACCTCGCGGCCCGCGTGGGCGTCCAGCTGCGCTACGAGGACGGCGGCCCCGCGCGTCCCGGCGAGGAGCCCGGGCGTCGGCAGCGGCTGCTCGAGGCGCACCGGCACGCGGCGGCGTTCTACGCCGAGCAGCTCCTGACGCCCGCGGCCGCGACGGGCCGCCAGTTCCTCGCCGAGCGGGGCTTCGACCGGACCGCGGCCGAGCAGTTCGGGGTCGGCTTCGCCCCCCAGGGCTGGGACGCGCTCCTGCGCCACCTGCGCGGCAAGGGCTTCACCGAGGCCGAGCTGACGGCGTCGGGTCTGATGAGCCAGGGCAACCGCGGCCTGTACGACAGGTTCCGCGGCCGGCTCGTGTGGCCGATCCGGGACGTGACGGGCGACGTCGTCGGGTTCGGCGCGCGCCGTCTTTTCGACGACGACCAGGGCCCCAAGTACCTGAACTCGCCGGAGACCCCGCTGTACAAGAAGGCGCAGGTGCTCTACGGCATCGACCTGGCCAAGCGTGAGATCGCCAAGCGGCGCCAGGTCGTCGTCGTCGAGGGGTACACCGACGTCATGGCCGCGCACCTGTCGGGGGTCCCGACGGCCGTCGCGACGTGCGGCACGGCCTTCGGCCCGGACCACGCGCGGATCGTGCGGCGGCTGCTGGGCGACACGTCCGTGGGCGGCGGGGTCCAGTTGGCCAGCGGCCAGTCGCAGGGCGGGGAGATCATCTTCACGTTCGATGGCGACGAGGCGGGCCGCAAGGCCGCCCTCCGGGCCTTCGGCGAGGACCAGCGGTTCTACGCCCAGACGTTCGTCGCCGTCGAGCCGACGGGCATGGACCCGTGCGAGCTCCGGCAGGCGAAGGGCCCGGACGCCGTGGTCGCCCTCGTCCAGGGCCGCCAGCCGCTCTTCGAGTTCGTCATCCGCTCCACGATCGCCCAGCACGACCTGAACACGGCCGAGGGCCGCGTGAACGCCCTGCGGGCCTCGGCGCCCGTCGTCGCGCGGATCCGGGACACCGCCCTGCGGCCCGAGTACGCGCGCATGCTCGCGGGCTGGCTGGGCATGGAGCACGACGCCGTCGCCTCGGCCGTGCACGCGGCGTCCCGCGCGGCTGCGTCC
>JAEZBT010000269.1 GCA_023426865.1 Actinomycetes bacterium | reverse complement strand
GCCGACGGCCGCGGCGAGCGGGTGCAGGGGCAGGAGGATGATCGCGGCGGCCAGGGCCGAGCCGACGACCAGGGCCCAGCCCAGCGGGCCCGGCCACAGGCGTTCGGCGTACATGGCCCCTGCGGTCGCCTGCCCCGGGGGTACTGGTGCGGCGGCGCTGGGTGAGGTCGGCACGTCGGGCATGGCGTCAGCATGGCAGCCGGGGCCGGGACGGCGCCGCGCGCGCCGCTAGAGTCGCGTCGTGATCCCCGCGAACCGCCCGGACGACACCGTGGCCGACGGCGACGTCGAGGTCCTGCTGGTGATGACCGACGACGGCCTGCCCGAGCCCGTGTACGCGCACCCGGGCGACGCCGGCGCGGACCTGGTCACCGCCGTCGACGTCGTCCTGCCGCCCCTGGGGCGCGCGACGGTCCCGACCGGCGTGCGGATCGCCCTGCCGGACGGCTACGCCGCGTTCGTCCACCCGCGCTCGGGCCTCGCGGCACGGCACGGTCTGACGATCGTCAACGCGCCGGGGACCGTGGACGCCGGCTACCGCGGCGAGATCCAGGTGACGCTGCTCAACACCGACGCCGAGCACCCGGTGGAGCTGCGGCGCGGCGACCGCATCGCCCAGCTCGTGATCCAGCGGGTGGAGCGTGCGCGGTTCGTCCGCGCCCAGCGCCTGCCCGGGTCGCACCGGGGCGACGGCGGGTTCGGGTCCAGCGGCGGTTGGCAGGCCCCGGATGCGGCCGGTCCCCGCGAGGGCGCATAGGCTGGTATGTCGGGCCCAGGACGGGCTCGCGAAGGAGGAGACAGTGGCCCTGTTCGGTCGGCGGTCCCGCGACGCGGAGGAGCCGGAGGAGGACGAGCTCGAGGGGCTCGACGACGGCTTCGTCACCGGGCGCGAGCACGGGCCGTGGGACGTGGACGAGGTCGCCGACCGCGGCGAGCGGCTCGACCTCGGCGCGCTGTGGGTCCCGCGTCGTGAGGGCATGGAGCTGCGCATGGAGGTCGACAAGACCTCCCGCGTGGTGACGGCCGCGGCGCTCGCGCTGCACGGCTCGATGCTCCAGCTCCAGGTCTTCGCCGCCCCGCGGTCCTCGGGCATCTGGGACGAGATCCGCAGCGAGATCGCCGAGTCCGTGACCCGCCAGGGCGGCACGGTCGACGACCTGCCCGGGCCGTTCGGCCGCGAGCTGCTGGCCCGACTCCCGGTCCGCACCACCGAGGGCCGTACCGGCCACCGCCCGGCACGCTTCATCGGCTTCGACGGCCCCCGCTGGTTCATGCGCGGCGTCATCTCCGGCCGCGCCGCCGTCGACCCCGACAAGGCCCGCGAGCTCGAGGCGGTGTTCGCCGACGTCGTCGTCGTGCGCGGCGACCGCCCGCGCGCCCCGCGCGACCTCCTTGCGCTCACGCTGCCCGGGCAGGCGCGCCCCGAGGGCGAGCAGACGACGGCCGCGACGACGTCGTTCGACCCGCTGCGCCGCGGGCCCGAGATCACGGAGGTGCACTGACATGGGCCACGGCCCGACGACGACGGGCGGCCGGGTCAAGACCGGGCTGCGCGCCGTCCTCGCCTCCCGCGCGGAGATCGAGGCGCGCGAGGAGCGTGCCCAGGCCGAGCTCCAGGGCTGCTCCGCGGTCGGCCGCCTGCGCAGCCGGACTCGCACGGAGGTCTTCGGCGTGCTGCGCTCCGTGACGATGCGGCCCCGGCAGCGCGTGCCGGCGCTCGAGGCCGAGCTGTACGACGGCACGGGGGCGATCCAGGTCGTCTGGCTCGGCCAGCGGCAGATCGCCGGCATCGAGCCGGGTCGCCGGGTGCGGCTGTCGGGCTTCGTCTGCCAGCGCGACGGCCGCCTGACGATGTTCAACCCCCGCTACGAGCTGGCGCCCCGGCACGAGGCGCACGCGTGACGGAGGGGCTGCCGGCCGGGCCGGGCGAGGCGCCCAGGACTGACGAGGGCCCGGAGGGGGCGTCGCAGGAGCCCCTGCGCGGCTTGCGCGCGATCGCGGGGGAGGACTTCTCCTTCGCCGATGCCGTCGGTGGCGTGCGGGGCCTCGTCGAGTCCGTCGCGCCCGGCCTGGTGTTCGTGGTCGCCTACGTCGCGACGCGCGACCTGACCCCGTCGCTGCTGGCCTCGCTCGGCGTTGCTCTGGTGGCTGTCGTCGTGCGGCTGGTGCAGCGCACGCCGGTGACGCAGGCGTTCTCAGGGGTGCTCGGCGTCGGCATCGGCGTCGTCTGGGCATGGCGGACGGGCCAGGCGCAGGACTACTTCGCGTGGGGCCTGTGGGTGAACGCCGCGTGGTTCCTGGGCGCGCTCGTCTCGATCCTCGTCCGCTGGCCGGCGATCGGCGTCATCGTCGCCTTCCTGCGCAGCGAGGACATGAGCTGGCGGACGGACCCCGCCGCGGCCCGCGAGCGGCGACGGTTCACCTGGGCGACGTGGCTCTGGGTGGCCGTCTTCGGCGCCCGGCTGGCCGTTCAGGTGCCGCTGTGGTTCCAGGGCGAGGACGCCTTCGGGTGGCTGGGAACCGCGAAGCTCGTCATGGGCGTTCCGCTGTTCGCGGTCGGCCTGTGGATCACGTGGTTGCTCGTGGGGTCGCGAGCAGCTCGTGCAGACCTCCCAGATCGGCCTCGGACCCCGCCACGATGAGCAGCTCGTCGCCGGCCTCGAGCGTGTCGTCCACGCTGGGGGCGATGGGCTGAGCCCCGCGCACGATGGCGGCCAGCACCGTGTCGCGCGGCCAGACGACCTGTCCGACGCGCGTGCCCACCATCGGGGAGTCGACCGGCAGGGTCACCTCGAGGATCTCCGCGCCCGACTGGTGGAACGTGAAGATCTTCACCAGGTCGCCGACGGCCACGGCCTCCTCGACCATCGCCGTCATGATGCGCGGCGTCGAGACGGCGACGTCGACGCCCCACGCCTCGTCGAACATCCACTCGTTCTTCGGGTTGTTCACGCGGGCGACCGTGCGCGGCACGCCGAACTCGGTCTTGGCCAGGAACGAGACGACCAGGTTGACCTTGTCGTCGCCCGTCGCCGCCACGACGACGTCCGACTCGTCGACGCGGGCCTCCTCGAGGCTGGAGAGCTCGCAGGCGTCCGCGAGCAGCCACTCGGCCTCCGCCACGGAGGCCACGCGCATCGCGCTCGGCGACCGGTCGACGAGCATGACCTCGTGCCCGGACAGCAGGAGCTCGTTCGCGATCGAGCGGCCGACGGAACCCGCTCCGGCGATCACCACGCGCATCAGTCGACCTCCGGGCCGGGCGGGCGGGTGAGCGTGCGCTCCACCCGCGGCAGGTCGTCGGCGGGCACGAGCATGTGCACGAGGTCGTGCTCCTGGAGCACGACGCCGGGCGTCGGCAGCATGCCGTCGCCGAACCGGGTCAGGAAGGCCAGCCGCGCGCCGGTGGCGGTCTCGAGCTCGACGGCTGGTCGCCCGAGCCACCGGGGGTGCACGTCCAGCTGGGCCATGACGATCCGGCCGGACGCGTCGCGGTACTCGTCGGTGGCGCCCATGGGGAGCATCCGCCGCAGCACCTGGTCGGCGGTCCAGCGCACGGTCGCCACCGTGGGGATGCCGAGCCGCTGGTAGATCTCGGCGCGGTGCGGGTCGTAGATGCGGGCGACGACGTTGCTCACGCCGTACGTCTCGCGGACCACGCGCGCGGAGATGATGTTGGAGTTGTCGCCGTCGGAGACCGCCGCGAACGCGTAGGCGTCCTCGATGCCGGCCTGCTGGAGCGTCCCGCGGTCGAACCCGAGGCCCGTGACCTTCTTGCCGCTGAACTCGGCGTCGAGCCGCCGGAAGGCGTCGGGGTTCATGTCGATCACGGCGACGGAGTGGCCGTTGCCCTCGAGCTGCTGGGCGAGCGTGGCACCCACGCGGCCGCAGCCCATGATGACGAAGTGCACGTCCGCTGACGCTACACCGGAGCAGACGGGATCGTGCGACCTCGCGACGGGCCCGCTGTTGCGCAGCGTCGGCGCCCGCGGGCGGGCCTAGCATGGGCTCCCGTGTCCGATATCGCCGGCGCCGTCAAGCGCCTGCTTCTGGGTCGTCCGTTCCGCAGCGACCGCCTGAGCCACACCCTCCTGCCGAAGCGGATCGCGCTGCCGGTCTTCGCGTCGGACGCACTCTCGTCCGTCGCCTACGCCCCGGACGAGATCATCCTGACCTTGTCGATCGCCGGAATCGGCGCGGCGGTGTTCTCGCCCTGGGTCGGGCTGGCCGTCGTCGTCGTGCTCGTCGTGGTGGTCGCCTCGTACCGGCAGAACGTGCACGCGTACCCGTCGGGCGGCGGCGACTACGAGGTGGTCACCACGAACCTCGGCGCGAAGCCGGGTCTCGCCGTGGGCAGCGCGCTGCTCGTGGACTACGCCCTCACCGTCGCCGTGTCGATCTCCTCCGGTGCCCAGTACGCGGCGTCGGCGCTCCCCGCGCTGCGGGGGCACGAGGTCTCCTTCGCCCTCGGGCTCGTGCTGCTCCTCATGCTGCTCAATCTGCGCGGCATCAAGGAGTCGGGCACGCTCTTCGCGATCCCCACGTACATCTTCATGCTCGCCGTAGGTGCGATGGCGCTCACCGGCTTCGTCCGGTTCCTGATGGGCGACCTGCCGATGTCGGAGAGCGCGGACCTGGAGGTCCTGGCGGAGACGGGCTACGAGCAGGGGCTGGTGGGCCTCGGTGGCGCGCTCCTCGTGCTCCGCGCCTTCGCGTCCGGCTCGGCCGCCCTCACCGGCGTCGAGGCGATCAGCAACGGCGTGCCGAACTTCCGCAAGCCCAAGAGCAAGAACGCGGCGACGACGCTCCTCATGCTGGGCTGCCTGTCCGTCACGTTCCTCATGTCGATCCTGCTGCTCGCCCGCGCGACCGACGCGAAGCTCGTGGAGTTCCCGGCCGAGCAGCTGCTGCGCGACGGCGTCCCGGTGGGGTCGGAGTACGTCCAGCACCCGGTGCTGAGCCAGCTCGCCGACGCCGTCTTCCAGGGCGTACCCCCGGCGTTCTACCTGGTGACCATCGCCGCCGGCCTCATCCTCGTGCTCGCCGCGAACACGGCGTTCAACGGGTTCCCGGTGCTCGGGTCGATCCTGGCCAAGGACGGGTACCTGCCCAAGCAGATGCACACCCGCGGCGACCGGCTGGCGTTCTCCAACGGCATCGTCGCCCTCGCCGTGGGTGCGAGCGTGCTGATCTGGGCGTTCGACGCCCGGGTCACGCGCCTGATCCAGCTGTACATCGTCGGCGTGTTCGTGTCGTTCACGATGAGCCAGCTCAGCATGGTGCGGCACTGGAACCGGGAGCTGCGGACCGCCCCGGACGCCGCGACGCAGCGCAGGATGCGGCGGTCCCGGGCGATCAACGCGACGGGCTTCGGACTCACCGGCACGGTCCTCGTGGTGGTGCTCATCTCGAAGTTCACCCACGGCGCCTGGCTCGCGCTGCTGGCCATGGCCGGCGTCTACGCCGTGATGTGGGCGGTGCGCCGCCACTACGACCACGTCGCCGCTGAGCTCGCGCTGGGTGACGACCCGTCGACGGCCCGCGCCCTGCCCAGCCGCGTGCACGCCATCGTGCTGCTCGCCCGCCTGCACAAGCCCGCGATGCGGGCGATCGCGTACGCGCGGGCCACCCGCCCGAGCGTGCTCGAGGCCGTGACGGTGGACGTGGACGACGAGGCGACCGGCGCGCTCCGCGAGCAGTGGGAGGCGCTCGAGATCCCCGTCCCGCTCCGGGTGCTCGACTCGCCGTTCCGCGAGATCACGCGCCCGGTCCTCGGGTACGTCAGGTCGGTCCGCCGGGAGAGCCCGCGCGACCTCGTCGTGGTCTACGTGCCCGAGTACGTGGTCGGGCACTGGTGGGAGCAGCTGCTGCACAACCAGAGCGCCCTGCGCCTGAAGAGCCGGCTGCTGTTCACGCCGGGCGTCGTCGTCGCGAGCGTCCCGTGGCAGCTGGAGTCCTCGGCGGTCGCCGCGAGCGACGGCGTCGCCCAGTGACGGACACCGGCGCCGGCGGCACGGTCGTCCTCGAGGTGGGCCCGGTCGCCCACGGCGGGGACTGCGTCGCGCGGCACGAGGGCCGGGTCGTGTTCGTGCGGCACGCGCTGCCCGGCGAGAGCGTCGAGGCGCGCCTGACCGACGCAGGCGAGGGCGCCCGCTTCTGGCGTGCTGACGCGGTGCGGGTCCTGCGGCCGAGCCCTGACCGGGTG